>JBBSSJ010000250.1:0-6919 GCA_038242095.1 Cytophagales bacterium | reverse complement strand
TGAAACTCGTCGCGATTATTGATGCGGCGGAACATGAATCCCATCATGCCCACATCCGGCTTTACAGCAAAAGGATAGGTAAATCCCTGGTCAAAAACCTGAATTTCAAGCGAATCGAAAGGTGTGGTCGGCTCAATAAACAAGCTGCGCGGATAACTCCCCGGCGGCAATTGGTTGTACATTTCGCTTTTGCCTTCGCCCTCGAAGCCGCCGAACGTGATGCCCGGGTTGGAAGGCGTGAAGAACCACAGCGAGCGGGCCCGCAGGCAGTACCAGCCCCAGACCGGCATAATGGGAACGTACTTGACGAGGTAGTGCCAGGTTTCCCAGTGCCTCAAGCGGAAAAAGATATTTTTAACCATGGATGAACGGGAGTGGCTGATTAGATTATTAAAAGGCGAATGTAAGCCGTCTGTTTAAAATGGTAATTGGGCTGTTTTCTTCTCAACCCCCTGATTAACTGGACTTAGTTTACGTAAACTGAGTTTTAAATTTACGGTATTAGGATCGGATCGCCGCGCGACAAGCATCACGGTCCGTCGCACGGAGAACGTGGAGCCTGTCGGAGAAACCGGAGGCGCTTCAACTGTTGGAAAAGGAAGGAGTTGGCCAGGCGAGCCGCCAACTTGGGGTGTCCACGAGAGCACCAAAAAGTGTGACGGTCCGCCGTTGCGGGGCAATTAATTCTTCGATAACTTGGGATTGATTTGAATGCCCTGTCATAAAGCAGGCGTTTCAGTGAAAGCCATGATTTTAAAATCACGCACACCCTGCCGCGTATCGGATTCTGGCAAGTGCCCGACTGCCCGGAATGTGCCAACTCCTCTGACTGGCACCTTTGACCTTATACATCCTTTAGCGCTTTAATCTTCAAGCTTCGGAAGGAAATTCCTTTGGACCAGTCCTGTAACGCGATGCGTCCCTGAACCTGCTTGCCAAATCTGGGAAACGTTTTGAATCCACTGTTAGCCACCAACTCTTTCCAATGGCTGGAATTGAAATCCTCCTGAGCCGTCAAAACGCCATTCAAATAAAATTCGATTTTACCATTGACCTGTTTGATGCTGGACTGATTCCATTCACCCGCAGGCTTGGGTTCGACCGGGTTTTTGGGTGGATAAAAACCGTATAAAGCGCCTGCTCTTTTGGTGGGACTGACCGCATAGTCCGGGTGGGAGATTTCCAGCAATTGGTATTCAGGGCCGGAAGACCAGGCCGTTGGAATATCATCCTGCTCCAGGACATTGATAAAAACCCCACTGTTGCCCCCTTCGGATATTTTCCACTCGAAGGCAAATTCGTAATTTTTAAACACCTGATCTGATACTAAATCACCATGTTCGGTCTTATCAAAAATAGGTTGGCAATACAGTTCGCCATTCTGCACAATCCAGGCGGAAGGCGTTTCACCCCGGTTATACAAATGCCAGCCTTGTAGCGACCTGCCATCAAAAAGTAGCTGCCACCCTTCTTCCTTTTCCTGGGTCGTCAATTGATTGGGTACGTCGCTTTTGGGGCTGCACGAGCTCAACAGGCAAATCATTACCGCCAACGTGGTGAACAGATGTGTCAATCGGTTTTTCATATTGTACTGTATTTTGCAAGGTGAGCAAATGGGTAAATCGTTATTTCCAACACATTACCCTCCGGATTGAACACGACACTTTCGTAAAAGCCATGCTTTTTTGAACCCCTATCTACGCGGTAACCGTGCGCTGGTCATACGTAATGTACTAAAAGTCGGCCCTCAATCTCCTGCAACACCTTTTCCAGGGTCATCTCAGGCGATTCAAGGATATTTTTTTCCTCATCCACGTGTTTATGATGCGGATGGGTAGCAATGTGGGGATGATGCAGGGCGTTGTCCCAACGCACCAGCAACTGAAAATCGGCCTTCATCCACTGGAAGGAGTACTTGCGCTTGGGTGGCTGGAAGACATTGATTTCGCTGTATTCCAGCACGGATTGGTCGGTGAAAACTATCCTGATTTTCAGTTCCAGGATTTTAGGGTTCTCCCGTTCTCTCAGCACAGTATGCGAGTCGATGATGTGGGAGAAGGAATCGATCAGTTCGTTCATGCGGCCAGTTCGTTTATGCGGCGATCGCTTGCATATCCGCCCGGTAGGCATTCACTACGTCAATGGCCGTTTCCCACAGCATGCTGTCATCCTCCTTCTCGATGATGGAGTATTTTCCCAGTAAGTCAAATTGCTCGACAAAGGCTTGAAAATCCAAACCGTATTTTTGCTCAAACAAGTCGATGCGGGCCTGATAATAGGCCATGTTCTGCTGGATCAGGCTCCGGGCCTGCTCACGGGCAAAATCCTCGATCGATGCATAACCCAGCGACTGCACGGTGCGGCCCAGGGCCGAATTATTCTGCAAGGTTTCCATTTTCCTGCTGTTGGTAACTCAACAAATTTACACAAAATAGCCGAATTGTGTTTGGACCCGACCCGGTAGTCCCTGCCCGCCCACAGTATGAACTTCTTATTCCCTTCCATTCTCCGAGCCGACACTTTGTAGCCCGCTCTCCACCGTTTGGCCGACAGCCTCGGCTTCGCGCTTTTCATTAGTAGTCTTCATTTGGAGATATTCCTCCCAATCCTCGGCGGACACCAGCACGGCCACCGCCTTGCCCTGGCGGGTGACCAGGGTCGCCTCTTTAAGATAGGCCGCGCGGTTTAGCAGATCCGAGAGTTGGGTGCGCATCTCCTGGGCGGTCACGCTATTGAGTTTTTCGGTTTCCATAATCTAGTCGAAATTTAATGCTTTGTAAGGAAACATAAATGTAATGATAATTACGAAGATGGTGAAAGTTTAGAATGCGAATATTTGTGTAATTAAATACTCCTTACATTTAATACAAAAACATAAATAAAGATAATCTGCTAAACCTAACAAAGCGTAAGTACTAAATCCTATTTTACATTAAACAAACGGTCGTTTAAAAGTAGAAAGCTGTAATATCGGCTGGGAATCCCGTAAGCATAGGGTAGCGTGTGCGGACGAGAACAATCGCCGGGCGGAGGCGCTGGCCAACTCCATGCGGGCTTCCGGTCAGACGTGGACGGCTATTACCAATGCGCTCAATGGGGCTGGGTTCCGCACCCGGCGCGGCAAGGCTTTTCAGCCCGTGCAGGTACAGTGCATGCTGGCGCTCCTCACCTTATGGACGGTTTCAATCCCGATATTCCAGCAGTCTTTTGTCGCGGGATATATACACTCTTGCATAAGGCTATTTCAGGGCAATACAAAACTGATTTCTTAGTTTCTTAACGTGTAAAACCCGGTACGCCGGAGCTGCTCTGTTGTAAGAAGAATACCGTATTTATCTTATAGTTGATTAACATATCTATGAGGCGGGTATAGCCTGAATGTGTTCACTACCCCAATGGACGTGATCTGCATCAAGCTGGGCTCGTCGGACAGGGGATTTAAATTTTGGCTTCAATCATTTTTCGGGAAAAAACAAGCAGAAAAAGGCAGGATTTGAACTGATGATAACGACTCTAGAAGGATTAGCTATCTGAAAGCCTGCAAACTACCTTTATTTGTAGAAACTATGAAGAAGGGCTTTTTATTAGTCTTCAGCCTAATGAGAGCTTTGCAGTCGCCGTCAGCTAAAAAACCCGTTCTTGGGAAAAACCACGGCTTGAACTGACCACTTTTGCTCCCCGTAAGTAATAATCCAGTCATGGCGTCGTATTGTCCAACAATGAATTCTGTGTCATAGGCATTACCCACAATAAGGACATCCAATAGCCCATCCCCGTTTACATCGTCAACCAGCATATCCTGAATGGGTGCCAATTGGGCCGGAGCGGGAAGTGGCTCTAACATGATTCCCTTCTCCGTATTTCTAAGCAGAACGCTATGCTGTTGTCTGGCAAGCAGCACGGTACTTGCTTTTTGTTGCTCAGGCGATAACAGGTCGCCGAGAACGGCCTTGGCATAACTGGCGTAATTGGTGAATTGCTTCTTGATGCCCGGCCATTGCCGCCCCAATTCCTCACGGGAGGCGATGGGGTACTCGCTACCCTGTAAATAATAGGTGCCAATCGCATCTAGTCGTCCGTTGCCATCGAAATCGCCCGCGTAGATACGCATGGGTTCGGTCGGCGACATTCGGTAGCGGCTGTTCAGGCCGAGGTTTCCCACTACGAAGTCAGGATCACCATCCTGGTCGAAGTCTCCCGAACGAATGCAGTTCCAGAAGCCTTCCGAATTTTCCAGAGATTTGACGGTCTGACGTTCCAGTCGCCCGTGATTATTGTTAAAAACCGTAATCGGCATCATTTCGCCCACCACGATCAAGTCGAGCCACGAATCCCGATCAATGTCCGCCCACACAGCATCGGTTACCATGCCGATCGACCCCAAACCGGGAGAAAGCTGCTCCGTGGCGTTACGAAAGTGACCGCCATCGTTGATCAGTAAATAACTTTCGCCGGGTAGCGAGAACTGCAACGCCCGGAGCCGTCCGCCCCGGAATAAATCCAGGTCGCCGTCTTTATCAAAGTCAGCCGCCACAACGCAGGAACCGCTGTGGCGGATGGGTGGCAGTCGGTCGATGGCGGCGGTAAATTTTCCGGTTCCGTCATTGAGAAACAGCCGATCCTGATAATAGGCGGAGCCATCGAGGTACTCGTTCGAGCCGCTCACGATGTAGAGATCGTTGTCGCCGTCGCCGTCCGCGTCGAATAGCAACGCGCCGACGTCCTCCTCATCCTTAAGCGGGGTTTCGTCCGTGTAGGATTTTTCGATAAACCGGCCCATTGCGGTTTGGATAAATAATTTCCCGTAATGCCGGAAGGAACCGCCCACGAAGAAGTCATCCAGTCCGTCGCCGTTGACATCCCCGGCGGCCAACTTGGGTCCCTGCTGGGAAAGTTTATGGGGCAACAAAGGTTCCTGGTTATAATCCGTATAGCTTTCCTCCTGATGCGTAAAGTCGATGCCGACGGAGCGCGTCACATCAGTGAGCAGGGTGGGCGGTGGTTTTGGGATTTGTTTTGGTGAAAACTGCGCTTGTCCGTAATCCAGTAAGATAATCTCGTCAATTGGCGGCTTCCTTTGCGTCTGCGACTTCCCATCGGGCCATGCTACTCTGACCGAATCAATTTGCCCTGCCGAACCCAGCCCGAAATGGATAAGGTAATCGCACGACGACTGGTAGCCCCGCGTGACCGCCTGATGATACGTTTGTGTAAGCCCATTGCCATACAGCGTCACGTCGGCCCCCAATCCGAATCGATTTTGCGTGGGGCCCTGGAGTTTTAGTTGGGTAAAATGAGCGTTGGCGGTATTGTTTTGCAGGATATAGGCGGCCTGATTGATGTTATTGACGATCAAATCCAGATCACCGTCGCGGTCTAAGTCGGCGTAGGCAGCGCCGTTGGACAACGACGGGGCGCTACCAAACCAGGTGTCCGTCACGTCCTCAAAAGTTAGGTCGTGGCAATTGCGGAAAAAGCGGTTGGACTTATCGATACTCGCCATTTTGGGCGCTCCCTGTCGCAGGTATCGGTTGATTTCGTCGGGACTTCGGTTGCCTTCCTGCGCGTAGCCGTCGTTGAACGTCACGAAATCCAAGTCGGTGATGTCGCGCAGATAGCCGTTAGTAACGAACAGGTCGCGCCAGCCGTCGTTGTCTAGGTCGGCCAGTAATGGTGACCAACTCCAATCAGTCGCCGAGATACCCGCGAACTGCCCGATTTCTGAGAAAACCATCCGCCCGTCGGGCGCCCGCCCCATATTGACTTGTAGCATATTCCGCATAAACTGCGGATGGTAGCCCGCCCGCTGCACCGCCTCGAACTGCTGATAGTTAACGGGACCGGCCATTTTTTTTCGCTGCTCGTTATCGCCGGGCAGCATATCGACGACCACGAGGTCGGTCAATTCGTCGTTGTTGACATCGGCGGCATCGCATCCCATCGAAAACTGGCTGTGGTGCTTGAAATACGACTTGCCTACTTCGGTAAAATGTATTTCATCGTTGCTTTTGCCCTGATTATTGAGGTAAAGAAAATCATTGGCTAAAAAGTCATTTGCAACGTAAACATCCTCCCAGCCATCCTGATTGAAGTCCGCTACCACCAGTCCCAGGCCGAAGCCATCGTACAAAATGCCCGCCGCCTTCGAGACGTCAGTGAAGCGCGGGCCATTGGCGTCGGAGTCGTTGCGCAATAGCTTGTCGTTGGCTTGGCCGGAGCCATCGGCCACTACGGGCACCAGTTGGTTTGGATTTCGAACCAAGTTGTTGCTGGTGAGCAAGTACACGTCCAGGTCACCGTCTTTGTCGTAGTCGAAAAAAGCGGCCTGATTGGTGAAACTGCTGTCGGCCAGGCCGTAGCGCTCGGCGCTTTCTACAAAATGCGGCTTTGCCCCAGCGGAGCTTCCCTGATTAATATACAGTTGGTTTTTACGTCCATTACCGGGATAGTTGCCCGATTTGCATACGTAAATATCTAAGAGTCCATCGGCGTTGACGTCGGCCATCGTTACGCCCGTCGACCAGCCACCCCGGCGGATGCCCACCGCTTCGGTGATGTCCTCAAACTGGGGATGCCCCGCGCCGGGTTTGGTAGTATTAAGATACAGCCGGTCCCCCACCTGATTCCCGGTAAAATACAAATCCGGCAGATCATCGTTGTTGATGTCCCCCACCGCTACCCCGCCACCGTTGTAGACGTAGGAGTAATCAACTAGATTAAAGGTATCGTTTTCGACAACGGTATTTTGGAAATCTACTCCGGATTCGGCTGAGCTTAGCGTAGTGAAAAGCGTTTTTGATTCGCGCTTGCAGGCGAGTACGCTTAACAAAACCAAGGCTGCTATCAGGTATTTCATTTGGGGAAATAACGTAAATCCTAGCTATAAAAAAAGGGCCTCGAAAAGCCCTTTCCTTAAAAT
>JBBSSJ010000249.1:0-6964 GCA_038242095.1 Cytophagales bacterium | reverse complement strand
CGACATCCGCTTTTTTGTGGGTTACTCGGGCTGGGGCGGCGGGCAACTGGCCGACGAACTGGCGCAAAAGGCTTGGTACGTAACGCCGGGACAGGCCGAGCAAATATTCTCCGGGCCCGTCGAGGGCTTTTGGCGCGAAGTACTCAAAGGCATGGGCGGCAAGTACCGCTCCATCGCGCATTATCCTACTGACCCTTCGCTGAATTAGGGGCTGGGGATTTTACGATTAAATAAGGTGCTTATAGACATGACAATCCCAAAAGTGCGAAATTTTCTGGCGAGTACAATTGCAAGCAAACGACGATCGCGTGGTGGCTATGGTAGTAAAACCCACGAACGCCCGTATCTTGCAGACTCTTATCGGCGAATGTCCAGATAGAGGTTAATCTGATTACCGAAGAGTTTAAGGCTTATGCAGGGAAAGGGCACCTATACAACTACTAAAGTGTAACACACTTGTAAGGGAAAGTATGCCAGCGTAGATCCCAAGCTAATGGAATTTAAAACTTTGAGTTGCAGCTAAAGCACAGCATCAAAGATATTTATCATCACATTTGTGTGAAGCATTTGGCCGCAAACGTTGATGAGTTCGAGTTCCGATACAATTTCCGCAAAAAAAGTAATAAGAAAGGGTTGATTACATGCTTTTGTAGTCGGACAGACGTTTAATGGATAAGGATTTGATAAAGGCACGATATTTGAATCTGCCGCTTCATTTCGTAACTTGTAAGTATGGCAAATCAACAGCAGGAAGAATTGAGAGACCAATTTAAGATAAAGTTTGAAGGTGACAAGAATCAGATAGATGCAAATACTTTTGTAAACTATTTGGTTCACTTCAATACTATTGTCCAGGAAATAAATAAAGAGATTGAGCCTGATAGGAAGATCACGGTTAAGATTAATGCTTTGTCAGAAGGCAGCTTTCTGGTAAATATTGAATTACAGTCTATTCTTGATCAATTAAGACAATTATTTAGTGCGAGCAATATCGAATATTTGGCTGCTATATTCGGAATATATCAGGGACTGCTAATTTTAAAGGAAAAATTAGCTGGTCAAAAACCCAAAGAGGTAAATACTGATGGCAATACGGTCGTCATCATTATGCAAGATGGTAGCGTCTTGCAAATTGATAGAGAAACTTATGCTATTTATAGTAAGAACGCCACAGTTAACCAAGCACTAAGTAAGCAATTTGAAACATTAGAGCAAGATCCAGAAATTGAAGGGGTAAAAATACTCGATAAGGAAGATAGGCCTATTGTAGAAGTTAATAGACAGCAATTCAGTGTCTTATCTCTACCTAATGAAATTGTTGAACCCGATTCATCAAATGAGATTCGGGATCATGCCATTCTCAATATAATAAAACTTTCTTTTGATCCTAAACTCAAATCGGATTTTTACTATCATGGGATAAAGATCACAGGCTATATCAAAGATAAAGCGTTTTATGAATCTGTTGATAAAGGCGAAAAATTTGCAAAGGGGGACTCTTTGGAGGTTAAGATACAAGTAAATAGAGTTTTTGACCCTTCTGTTGATACGGATATTATTAAAGGTTATGAAATACTTGAAGTTATTCGACACATCCCCAGAGGAGATAAAAGTCAGCTAAGAATAGAAATGAGTTGAATACAAGCTTTAAACGGAAAAGGAAAATAAGTTGGTGGCGGGTTTGTAGGGAAATGGACAACGGATTGGGCGGTCAGGGTTTTACTATCTAAAAAACAGTTAAATAATTCCCAAAGATTCCTCCCGGCAAGAACTGGCTTTGGGGTAGAATACGTTGCCAGACCATGAAAACACTTCACGCCGTTAATTCTCTCTTGGTATGTCTGGTATTGAGCGCCGGGGTCGTCCAAGCCCAAGCGCCCACCGAAGATGCCCTGTTGTGGCGCATCGAGGGCAAATCCCTCACTAAGCCCTCTTACCTTTACGGTACCATTCACCTGATTTGTCCCAGCGATTTTGTGTTGAGCGATACGCTCAAGACCTGCTTGGCCCAAACCGACCAACTCACGCTGGAACTCGACATGGACGACCCCGGCCTGATGATGGGAATGGCCAAAAGCATGGGGATGAAGGAAGGTACTGAACTTAAAAATCTGCTGCCCGCTCAGGATTACGAGCGTCTGGGCCAGTATTTCAAGGATTCGGTCAAGATGAACATCGCGCCCTTCGAGCGGGCCAAGCCCTTCATGCTGATGAGTATTTTGCTGAACCGCGTGCTGGCCTGTCAGCCGCAATCCTACGAAATGGTGCTGATGGGATTGGCCAAGAAACAGCAGGTAGAGGTTGTGGGGCTGGAAAGCGTAGAGGAGCAAATGGCCGTTTTTGATTCCATTCCCTACACCGACCAGGCCAAAATGGTGCTGTCGCTCATCGACAGTCTGCCACAGGCCCGTCAGGAGTTCAACCAAATGGTGGCGCTATATAAGGCTAAAGACTTGGACGGACTCTACAACATGACGCTGAAAAGTGAGTTTGGCATGGAAGGTAATCAAAAAGTCCTGCTCACCGACCGCAACGAGCGCTGGATTCCCCTCATCGAAAGGCAAGTAGCCACCAAACCCACCTTTATCGCCGTAGGCGCCGCCCACCTTGGCGGTGAGACGGGCGTGGTGGCGCTTTTGAGGAAACAAGGTTATAGCGTAGTGCCTGTTTTGGAAAAATAGGTGTTTTGGGGTTAAAAGGTCAAACGGTTAAAGGTCAGCGGTTCTCGGGTGACCAGTTAACGCCGTTTTTCCGTTGACCGTTCACCCCTTCCCCCTTTGTCCCATTCACCCGATAAAGCGCATGAGCCATTCGGGCTTGAAGAAGAATAGTAGAACCAAGACTAATAATACGCCCGAAGCTACTTTGCCCCAAAGGGCGTAAATGGGCAGGGCGGGCGGGGTGGTACTTTTCTTGAAAAAAAGCAGATAGGGTAGCCGCAAGTAATACGCCAGCGATACGGCGGCGTTGAGCAATCCGCCTACGAGCAGCCATAGTAACCAGGGCGCGCCCTGCTGCTGATAGCTGTCCCACAAAGCCGAGAATACCAGCCACTTCGCCGTGAAACCTACCGTGGGTGGTAAGCCCGCCAGAGCCACCATCACGACCGTCAGCACGGCGCTAATCCAGGCTTGCTTGCGGCCTAGTCCGGCGAAATCGACGAGCGCGGTTTCGGCGCGCGGCTGTAGCATATCTACCAACAGAAAAGCCGCCAGATTGAGCAGCACGTAAGCCGCCGCGTAGAAAGTTGCACCCGCAAAACCCAGGGCGTTGAATGCCACGATGCCCACGATCAGGTACCCGGCCTGGGCGATGGACGAGTAGGCCAACAGCCGCCGGGCGTTGGTTTGCCAGAGTGCCGCCACATTTCCGACTGTGATGCTCACCAGCGCCACGCCACCCAGCAACGGCAACAACCCGACAGGCAGGGCGGTCACCACGCGCATGAGGACCAGCAACACGGCGGCTTTGGGGGCCACCGAAAGAAACGAAACGAGCGGTGTGGGCGCAGCCTCGTACACATCGGGCGTCCAGACGTGGAATGGCACCAACGAAAGCTTAAAGAACAACCCACCCAGCGCCATGAGCATAGCGACATTGGCGACCAGCGGCGCGTTGGCTGCCAACCCTGCCTGCATAGCGGGAGCAGTGAGGTCGAGCGTACCCGTGAGGCCGTAAATGAACGAGATTCCGTACAGCATCACCGCCGAACTAATGGCCCCGAACAGAAGGTATTTCAGACTACCTTCAGCGGCTTTTTTGGCGGGAGAAAGCGCCACGAGCAGGTAGGAGCTTAGCGACAGCAGTTCCAGCGCCAAGTACAGCGTGAGCCAGTGCGTCACCATGCACAGCAGGCACATCGCCAGTACGGCGGCGACCAGCAAGGCATTGAATTCGGCGGGAAAGCGGTAACGGAGCAGCCGGATATGAAACAGCGTGAAAAGCCAGGCGACAATGACCAGGACCTTAAAGAAAACTGCTTTGTCATCCAGAAAAAGCAAGGGCTGGAAGCGAAACTGGGGTGATTGCCCCCAATGACCGATGACCAGGCCCAGCGCCACAACGGCCCCGGCGACGCTAAACAGCCATAAACGCTTTTCGGTGGCTGCTTTGTCGCCAAAATGATTAAAGAGTAATTCGGCGACGAGGTACCCGAGCAGCAACGCGGCCAGGAACAGCTCGGGGACGATTCCGGCCACACTCCGGCTAATCTGCGTAAGTTGTTCGTTGAGTTGCAAGGGGCTTGGAATACTTTTTTTTGCCAAAAGTACGCAAAGATGGTAGCTTCACGAATTAAAACCCTTTCTCCACCAATAGCAACCTTATTCCCATGAAAAAAATAGCTTCACTTCTATTCGCGCTATTAGGCTTGATCTCCGTAGCTGACGCGCAATTTATGTACGACATCAACGGCCGACCGGTCCGGGAGAGCACCTACGTCGACGTGGAGGGCAGTCCGTATCTCTTCGACGAATGGTACAAAGGCATTGTAAAGGTCACCAAAACCGAAAAGGTATACGACGATGTGAAGCTGCGCTACGACGCTTATAAAGACGAGTTAGAATACGAGAAAGAAGGACAGATGCTTCGGCTCGGCCCTGAGATTCTGGAATTCAGCATCCCGACGGGTACCGCGCTGTACGAATTTCGCCGGGGATTTCCTGCCGTGGGCAACCAGAACGAAAACAGCTTTTACCGGGTGCTCTATGACGGCAACACCAAGTTCCTGAAACGTTACGAAATGCGGCTGCGTGAGGATCGGGCCTACAATTCGGCCACGGTCACCAAGCGCTTCGACCTCGGCGAAGAGACTTACATCCTGAAAGACGGGCAGATGCACCAGACCAAGAAAAACGACAAAAAAGGTCTGCTGAAACTCTTGATCGACGAGAAGAACCTAATGAACTACATTATCAAGGAAGAACAACTCGATTTCAAAACCGACGACGATACGGTCAAACTCCTGGAAGAATACGACGCGTATAAGGCGGGGAGAAAGGGGAAAAATTAGGTTAAGCCGGGGCGCCCCGCCTTAACCCCATCCTTCTTCCGGTTGATCCGTAAACATGTATCCTACGCCTTTGAGCGTTTTGATGTAGCCCTCACCCACTTTTTCGCGAAGCTTACGGATGTGGACGTCGACCGTGCGCTCCAATACGTAGATGTCGGCACCCCAGATTTTTTGCAGCATTTCTCCGCGGCTAAAAACCTTGTTGGGGCTTTGCGCCAGGAAAAATAATAATTCAAATTCCTTCTTGGGCAGAACGATCGACGCGCCTTCTTTGGTGACGGAGTAGTTACGGCGGTCGATAACCAGTCCGGCGATTTCGATTTCCTCACCGGAATCGAGCTTTTGGGCCTCACGCCGAAATAGCGCGTTGATGCGGCTCATCAGCGCGCGCGGCTTGATGGGCTTGGTGATGTAGTCGTCGGCGCCGATTTCGAAAGCTGCCACCTCGGAATACTCCTCCGAGCGGGCCGTCAAAAACATGATATACGCGTCTTTCAGGTTGGCGTCGTCCCGGATGAGACGGGCCGTCTCGATACCGTCGATTTGGGGCATCATGATGTCGAGCAGGATTAGATCGGGCTTGAATTTGCGGGCGACCTCGACGCCTTTCCTGCCGTCGGGCGCGATTTTGACCTCATATCCTTCCTTTTCAAGATTGTATTCGAGCATTTCCAGAATATCGGGATCATCGTCGACGATAAGGATTTTCTGGGCAACCTGGATGGCTTTGGCGGCACTCATGCGGAGGAGGTTAGCTTTAATCGGACGCAAAACTAGCTTATGTTGAGCCTTCGTAACCAATAAAACCACAATCATAACAAAAACATAACATCAGCGCCGTTGCAACCGGTACATTCCCCCCTGCTCGTTGGTAATCAGCAAGTCGGTATCGTTGAGGAAAACCAATGCTTCCTCCTGCAACTTACCGATTTTGATGCACTCGGTGGGTTGGCTAAAATCAATTTTACCATTTTCAATCCTGAACAACAAAATCTTTCCGTAGGTCAACAGCGCGAAGGCCGTTCCTGACGGGTTGATGTCGGCTGCCGTCACCTGGGGCTTGATGACGATACTATCCTGTGCGGCCAACGTATAATCGCCGGGCCGGGCGGGTACGCGGTAGAGTTTCACACGGCGGTCGGTTTTACTCCGATTTTTGGAAAAAAGATAGAGGTCGTTATTATAGTAGAAAAAAGCCTCGCAATCGAAATTAGCAGCTTCGGGCGATGGGGGAAAGTCGCGCTGGGAAGCGTAGCGGAACGTGATCGAATCGGTGGTAGCCAAGGTGGGCGAGAATGCGTAAATCTTCAAATCCTGCCGTTTGTTGGCGTTGTTGCCCATATCGCCAATGTAAAGTGTCCCGTCGGGGCTTTGGGCGAGATCTTCCCAGTCCCGGTTGCGGGCGTGGGGCACGGGAACGGTTGACAGCCATTTACCTTTTTTATCTATTTCGTAGAGTTCGGGCTGCCCGCCGCTGTCGTTATGAGTGAGAAAGGAGGTGCGGCCGGGATATCGTGCCAAACCCGAACTTTCATCGGCCATGTCGGGAAGCTTTCCTATTTTACTAACTTTGTAGCCAGAACGGCCCTTTTTGAAGCCGTTCTCCCGTTTATCAGCATGACAACCGCACAAAATCACCTTCAACGTAAACCACAGATAACCCAGTTTTAGCATGAATTCATATTCGGGTTCGTTATCGGCCAAAGATAAAAATAAATTGCCGGGAATCTTTCGACCAGCTGCCGTGCTGGTATCGCTCATTGCGGGCGTCTACATTATGCATGCCTTACAGGAGATTCTGATTCCGCTGTTATTCTCGGTACTGGTTTCGATTTTGCTATTTCCCGTCTGCGAACGACTCGAACGCTGGAAATTCCCGCGCATATTAGCCATCACCCTCAGTTTGTTGCTCTTTATCGTCGTCGTCGTCGCATTAATTTGGCTGGTGACGAT
>JBBSSJ010000248.1:0-6973 GCA_038242095.1 Cytophagales bacterium | reverse complement strand
GCTCCGTCTCGACACTTCACAGATGGGCCGCATGTTGGGTATTTCGCCCTCCTCCATTCACAAGACTAAGTATCGGTTACGCAAAAAATTGGGGATTTCCGCAGATTCTCCCCTCTCCGAACTGCTGGATCATCCCGCAGATAGCACCATAACACACTGAATATCAAGCTAGTTTATTTTTGTCCATATGTTTGTCCATAGCCAAATTTAGGAGATTAAAGGTACTTACTCGTGTTTTGGTAAATGATGGCAAGAGGCTGCCTTCGCCAGAAACGGTTTTTGGACAATAACACAAACAAACGATTGTGAAAACACATTGTCTCTCGACGTGCCGTGGATGTGTTAAGTCCACGTCTTTGCTTCCTCTCTTACGTGGTTCAACGACAAAAATATGAAAGTATCCGCTATTCAGCATTTAGGTTTGTCCTCGTTCAATCATGATTCACAGAAGCTTTTCTCCTTAATTTTTAACAAAAAAACAATCAACGTCTATGAAACTCTTCATTCTTTCTCTCGTAACCCTGTTCGGTGCCATCGGCCTGTTCGATTCGACCATGTTCGACCACCTGGATATCACCAGCGACAAATTCGACATTTCCTGGGATGAAATTACGGAGGACTTGTGGCCCTGACGAAGACCGACGGTCCGCATCAAACATTATAACCTACTCAACGACGATAAACTTCATGAAAATCTATCCCTCACTTCTGCTCAGCCTGTGCCTTCTTACGGCCTGTCAGCGACGCCCTGGCCGCAGCACCACGTCCGATTTTGCCCTGAATTGTTTGGAAAAAGGTAACCGCTACTATCGAGTGGAGAACTATCTGATGGCTATCAGCTTCTACAGTCAGGCCCAGGCGGCAGCCCCCCGCCTGGTAGCGGCCTGGTTCAACCGGGGCAACGCCCGCCTCAAAGCGGGTGACCTGGCCGGGGCTATTGCTGACTTCAACCAGACGCTGCGACTCGACCCTGAATTCGACGACGCCCACTACAACCGGGCAACGGCCCGCTTCGACGCCGGGGACTACGCCGGAGCTGTGGCGGATTACATCGTGGCCCTGCGTCTGAAGCCAAAGCAGGCCGACGCTTATTACAACCGGGGTGCGGCTTATTATAAGACACAAAGATTCAGGCAAGCCATGGCCGATTTTGACCGCGTCATTGCGGCCAGGCCCGACTTAGCGACGGCCTATAACTACCGCAGCAAAACCAAGTACGCCCTGGGCGACCGCTCGGGCGCCGCCGCCGACTACCAAACCTCGCTGCGACTGGCGCCCAAAAGCATTGCCTACGCTCGGGAGGATTGAGAGGGGATTTGGCCGAGAAATCAGTAATCGGCTTCGACATTTTGCCTTGTCCTGTTTCCTGATTCTTGCCACCCGATCCAGGTGGATCGGGTATTTTTAACAAAAGCCCATTGGTCAATTTACGATAGTATTTGGTCAAAATGCGACAGTCTATTCGGCCCGCAAGGACCACCTTTGCCAAGTTGATTCGGAATTTATAAAATTAGCCCGGAATTGGAATAGAGTCTTTTTTCAATAATAACTACAACCTTTAATACAATTATCATGAATCACAAAGCATCCCTCTGTATTTCCCTGTCTCTAGGACTGCTGATGACCAGCTGCGAAGACCACCGGATTCCGGCAGTCGAGACGATTAAAGTCGAAACCTATGCCACGGGTTTGGTGGGGCCCATCGGTCTGGAAACCGAAGCCAATGGCCGCGTATGGGTAGCCGAGGCAGGCTCCGGCAAAAACGACGGCAAGGTGTCGGTCATTACCCCGGACGACAAAGTGCATCCGGTGATTACGGGCTTCGACTCGGAAATGATGTCTGGTGAACTGGATGGACTGAATCACCTTCTTTTTGCCGACGGTGTGCTGTACATCCTGGGTTCGCACAGCCGGCTGTACAAGGTCAATGTGTCTTCATTCAATCCCGGCGATGCGCCGCTTCTGGCCCAAAGTCTGGCTGTGGAAGATAAGGCCCAATTCATCATCGGCCACAAGTTTGCCGAGGACACCGGCGAAACTCACCTCTATAACATGACCTTGGGGCCAAATGGGGACCTGTACTTCACCGATGCGGCTGCCAACGCGATCATTCGCCGCACCAAAGTGGGCATGTGGAGTGTGTTTGCCAGCATACCCGGCATCAAGAACCCCACCCCGGTCGGTCCTCCCGTTGTGGAGAGCGTGCCCACGGGGATCGTTTTCGACGGACAAAAGTTTCTGGTCAGTACGCTGCTCGGCTTTCCTTTTCCGGCCAATGCCGCCCCCATCTACCAACTGGATCAAGCTGGAAACGTGTCTGAATACCAGAGAGGATTCACGACCTTGGTAGATATTAACTCGGGCTTCAACCCGGGCTTTCTGGTAGTGCAGCATGGCGTGTTCGGCCCCCAAGGTTTCGCGCCTCATACCGGACAAATACGCCGGGTGACCGCCACGGGCAGTTCTGTCGCAGTGGACGGACTGAATCTGCCTACCGATCTGAAACAAAGCGACGCCCACACCTACTACCTAAGTAGCCTGGGGGATGGATCGGTACTAAAAGTGACCTACTGATTTTTGACTATCCAATAAAAGCCAGATTCCCACGCGCAACGTCATGATTGCTCTGACCCTGGCCCTGCTCAGCACGGCCTGCACTAAAACTGAGTCTGACCCGGCGGCTTAAAACGTTGATCTCGCTGTTTCCCGGGCTGTGCCTTCTCACGGCCTGTCAGCGCGGCCCTGGCCGCAACACCCCGCCCGATTTCGACCGCGCGGGCGCCTCTGCCGGCTACCAAACCTCGCTGCGGCTGACGCCCAACGGCATTGCGTGCGTCCGAGAAAATGAGAGTGAATTCGGCCGAAAATTAAGCAAGTGTTTTTTCTAAATCCGCTCGCTCAACTCCGGCACAGGCCGCCTGAACGGAATTGCATACCTTTTTCACTAGGCTTTAGAATTATACAATCAACTCTTAGCCAGTTTACCACCTTTTTTAGTCTCATCAAGTCAGCAGAGTAGTTTAAGACGAGACATTGACTTTTGGGATGGCGGGTTGAGACATTTTTTTGGCAAAATTCGATGAAACGATTGTGCACCGCATCACCCGTCTGCGGGTAGTCCTCCACGAAGGGAGCTTAGTAAACCAGCAACAAGTCGCCTTCGGGTTTTAACAGGGCCATTATCTGGTCGCGGGCCAGGTCTAATTCTTCGTCGCCCCAATAACAATAATAGACTACCTCCGAGAGCAGCACCAAATTAAATCTATGGCCAGGCTGTTGGCGGGGAAACTGCACGAGCCGGAAGGTAATGTTAACTTTACCCGCATTGCGCTGCCGGGCCTTGGCGAGGGCTTTCTCGCTCACCTCCACCGAAAGCAGTCGGTCGGGTGTGGGTTTGGTAAGGTACAGCCTGCTGTCGTGTTATCAATATTATTCCTGGTCGGTTTCGTTTTGCCACGAATACGCAATCGATTGCTCTGCGGCCCCAACGTAAGCGCTCACCGGAGCCAGCGCTCCGTTGGGATTGGGCTGGCAGAGGTAGGTCGGCAGATTTTTGATGATCCATTCCACCGGAGTGGGCTTCCAGTAGCCCTGCACCCTGATTGAGGCCTAAGTCAGCCGGCTTTTCCCTTCACAAATCCCGCTGATGGCGGTCCTGACCATGTTGGCTTACTCAATGACCTGCTCACTGGCGTACAGTGTGTGGTACCGCCCTACCCCGCGATGACCATCTTGCCTAGGTGGTACAGCTGAAAGAGGCTGATTATGCTTGCCGGTAAGGAATCAAGACGCTTACTTTATCGGCTGCCTGCTCGGTGAAGGCCTATGCGTTAAGCATCAGCAGCCCCCGCACCAGCCGGTGCCACTGGTATTTGGAGAAGCCCGTGACTGCCCCAAGGCCGAAGGCCAGATGCCGCACCCGGTCGACCAGGCCCCCTTCGGGGTTGGGCCTGGCGTTGCGGTCGTAAATGCCCGCCGTGACCCGCCTGCCCTCCCGGGTGACCGTGAAGCTGCTCGTCGATGCCTCGGAGTAAAAATGCGCCACCGGCCCGCCGGGATCCCCGGGGGGCGGGCTGGGCCTGACGCGCATGCCCAGGCTCTGCATCCCGGACTGGGACACCGAGCTAACCTGCTCGACGATGACCCAGTCGTAACCCCCGCCAGCTGCCGGGCCGGGGCCCGGCACGTCGATCCTGAAGTAATCGCCCTGACTGGCCGGCCGGTCGACCTGCCCACCCGCGGCGTCTACCAGCTGGAATTCGGCCGTGCCCCCGCCCGCCAGGGTGTGCCACGCATTGACACGCAGCAGCCGATCGCTAACCACCGCATAGAAAGCGGTGGCCTGCTCAATGCTGTCGAAGTCCACCGAATCCGCCGTGTCGATCACTTTCCCCAAATGATTCTCGGGTATAATGCCCGATTGGTTTTTCTCTTCCATAGGTTGATGTATGGGTGCGTGCACTGTCGGCCACGGGTCCTGCGAGCCGGGCAGTACTGTTTCCATTAGGATGAGAAATTACTGTGCCAGCCATCCTGAAACAGGGGAGGGCGGAATAGCTCAGCCCGGTTGTCGACCGTAAGGCAGCCCCCACAAGCCATATCTTGTGGACGAAAATCCATGGCACAGGCGCGAAGGGTTACCCGTCAGGCAGTTCATCCAATCGGGTAAGGAATCGCCCGCCCAGCCTGCCGCCTTCCGCAGGCCAAGGGCCGCTTTTGGATTGGGTGTGCCCCTTTTGGGCTCACCGGGATTTCCTGGAGCGGTTGTTTATATTTCAATGCCGGAAGCACCATGCAAGTCAGCAGAACAACCACCCGGACTTCACCGTAGCGAAAGGAAACTATGAAAGGCATTCCACGGAACCTGCTCTGATTTTTACACCTGCAGGAGCTGATCGAGGTCTTCTTTGCCAACCGGGATCCGGAGAATTTCACCTTCTGGTACTACAAGCCGATGGCCCTGAAATTCTCCGCCCACCTCACCCCCGGCCTGACCCTATGCGACTGCATGGGCGAGCTGTCGGCCTTCAAATTTGCGGCCAACGAGCTCAGGGGTCTCGAGGAGGGGCTTTTAGGCCGGGCCGACCTGGTTTTCACCAGCGGGCGAACGCTCTACGAAGCCAAAAGGAGGCTTCACCCCAACACCCACCTTTTCCCCAGCAGCATCGATAAGGAACATTTTGCCCAGGCCCGCACCAAAGGCGGGGAGCCCGCCGACCAGGCCCGGATCCCGGGGCCGAAAATCGGCTTTTACGGCGTCATCGGCGAGCGGTTCTACACCGGCCTGATCCGGGATATCGCCTCCGCCCGCCCCGGCTGGAACATCATTCTGATCGGCCCCGTCGTCAAGCTCGACCCCGTGCCGACAACATCCACTACCTGGGGGCGCGGCCTTACGGGAGCTTCCCCACTACCTGTCGGGCTGGGACGTGGCACCCGGTGGCATTCCTGCCCGACGAGTCCACGCACTACATCAGCCCAACCAAAACCCCCGAATACCTGGCCGGGGCAAGCCTGTCGTCAGGCCTTACGGCGAGCGCGGCCTGGTGGCGGTGGGCCGGGATTCGGAGGAGTTCATCGGGAAGGTCGAGACCCTTCTCACCGCCCCCAGCAGCCAATGGCTGGCCGAGGTGGACGCGTTCCGGAAGACGGATTCCTGGGATAACACCTGCGCGGATATGGGGGCCGTGATGCGTGCCGCGCTGAACGAACGGCACCACGACGCCCTTCGCGTGAACAGTGTCGTCAGCGTGTGAGCCAGGGGCCGCCATCCGGGGACGGCCTCATCGCTGGCTTGTCGACGTCCCCGAACCTGCGCCTCACATGATTAAGTTGTTCGGGGAAGGGTCTTCTCCTGCTCTTCCTGCTGCTCACCTCATTGACCCTGTCAGGTCTCCTCTGCGTGGAGTGGCACACGTTTAACGACGAGTTGAGCTGGTACGGCCAGTTGCCCCTGGCCCTGCGAAACTACTGTAAACGGGCACGTTGAGCAAGGGGCGCTTTGAACCGGTTAGGGCAAAGCAAACGCATGGAACCGACTGACGGGCCACTGCGCGACATAAGCCTGACTTAAGGAGAACCCGAGGCCTGGAAAAGGTGGGCTCCGTGCGGAGGCAGCTATGGCTTTTCAGGGTATAGTTTTTGTGCTATCGACAGCGGATCGCCCAATCTTGCTCCTTTAAAAATCAAATACGATGAAAAAGTCTTTCACCCTACTCGTGCCAGCATTTTGCCTGAGTGGACCGCTTTCCGCATGTCCACTCTGCAACCAGCAGATAAAAGACGCGGTTTACGACAGCCAGTTCTATCCCAACCTGCTGATCATGCTTTCACCCTTCCTCGTTCTGTCCGTCATCGTGGTTGCCCTGACCGCCGCAACCACCAGAAGCCACAAGGCGCGGCTTGCCGCCAACCCGGGGGCGGCGGTGCTTTCGCCGGTTCCGCTGACGACTGCCTCCATTGTGCTGGGCATCGGATTCGGTGGATTCTTCGACGGCATCGTCCTGCATCAGATACTCCAGGTGCACGAGATGCTGTCCAACAAAATTCCCGCAACCGACTATGTGGGCAAAAGTGTCAATATGTTCTGGGATGGCATATTTCACGCTTTCTGCCTGCTGGTTGTAATTGTGGGGGTTACCCTGCTGTGGAAGTTGCCGGGGCGAAAAGACGCCGACTGCTCGGCCAAGCTGTTGGCGGCGGGCGTGCTTATGGGCTGGGGCACCTTCTACCTGGGGGAGGGCGTCCGCACCCCTCAGATACTGGAATTGCACAATGTCATGGAAGCTGCCTCCGACCCTGCTCCGGGCAACTACGCCTTCCTGGGCGTCTCCCTGGTTATGTTGATTGCTGGGTGGGGCCTGTTCAGAAGTGAGAGCAAGAAGAGGTATGCGGCCGTGGGGGGGCGGGGGGGGGCCGGTAAACCGCCCCCCCCCCCGCCCGGCCGGCGGGGCGGCGGGGGGGGGGGGGGGTG
>JBBSSJ010000247.1:0-7012 GCA_038242095.1 Cytophagales bacterium | reverse complement strand
TCCTTTGATTTACACCCGCCATTACATGGTCCAGGTTGGTGTGGATGGCGTAGATGGCGATATCATTTCGGATCGCTTTGATAACGGTCCGTTGAACGTAATCGCTGCCGTTGAATCTTTTCATGCCTTTAAAAACGATCGGATGATGCGCCACGACCACATTGCAATCTTTACTAATCGCCTCTTCAATAACGGCTTCAGTACAGTCCAGCGATATCAGGACGCCGGTAATTTCCGCTTCGGGGTCACCGACCAACAGCCCCGAATTATCGTAATCTTCCTGATAGACCGTCGGGGCGATTGATTCCAGGTATTCAGTTAGGTTGTTTATAATTGGCATACTTTTTATTATAAATCGGGATGCACCGGGTGAGCAGTAAGGTGGATAGTAAAAAAAATTTGTATGTTTACTTGTTTATTAATCCCCACACACACACAAAACGTTTATCAACCAATGAATAATTCAACGGCTTTAAAGACATCCGTGGTTAAGAGTCCTAGTAATAACGTGGCACGCTGGATGGTTGCCTACGTCCCCGATGTAAAAGGCAACTCGGCGCTGGTGCTTAAAGGAACTTATCCCTCCTACCTTTTCGAGATTATACCACCCACCCAAAGTTCCAACTGTATCAAAATAGAATATCAGGGCAATACTTATCATGTGATGGTCAAGCTCGACATCGATAATGCAGGTGCCCCGCCCAACAGCTACCTGATGGAAATGCTGCGCTGGTATTCAAAGTGTAAGGCGAAGCCCACTTTAAATAAGATCAACGCCAGCGTCGGGAAATAGGTCAGTTCCTTTGCGCCTGGTCGTCTGCAGTTTCTGCTTGCGTTGCTTTTTCGTCATGAAACTCGTCCGTGAAAAGGCGCGCTTTCATTACTTCTTCCGGCGTGGTATTGAAAAATTCCGCGTGGATGTCAAACGGCGTTTCACCTTCTTTCAGGTAGCATTTGTCGTAGTCTCCGTCCTGGCGAAGTTCATAGCAATTGACATTGTCGCGGAGGTTGTACTCCAGCATAAGGATGGCCTCCTGTTTCACGCGCTCGTCTACCAGTAAAAATAGTGACTCGATGCGGCGGTCGAAGCTGCGTACCATCACGTCGGCGCTTGAGCCGTAGACCAATGGATTGCCTTGATTATGGAAGTAATAAATTCGGGAGTGTTCTAACAAATTACCCACGATCGAACGCACCTGGATATTTTCGCTCAGTCCAGGGCGCCCCGGTCTCAGGCAGCAAATGCCCCGCACGATGAGGTCGATGGGTACCCCGGCCTGAGAGGCTTTATACAGTTCTTCAATCACGGATCGGTCTTCCAAAGAATTGATCTTGATACAAATGCCACTGGCCAAGCCTTTGACCGCATTGTCAGCTTCCTGGTGAATCATTTCGATCAGGCGATCGCGCATTTGACGCGGGGCGGTAATCAGGTTACGGTAATCGCTGGGCAACGAGTGGCCCGTGATGACGTTGAAAAATTCCGAGATGTCGTGCGTATACTCCTCATTAGTGGTCAATAGGCCGATATCGGTGTACAGCCGCGCTGTGTCTTCGTTATAGTTACCCGTCGAAAGGTGGGCGTAGCGCACCACCTTGTCGGTTTCGTTACGGACAATCAGCAGGAGTTTGGTGTGAGTCTTGAGCAGGCCGATACCATAAATCACGAAGCAGCCGGCTTTTTGCAGCCGTTGGGCTTCCTGAATGTTATTTTCCTCATCGAATCGCGCTTTAACCTCGAAAAGCACCGCCACGTGTTTGCCGTTTTCAGCGGCGGTAAGCAGTGCTTCGGTGACGCGGGAATTTTTGGCAAGTCGGTAGATTGTCAATTTGATCGACAGAACATTAGGATCTTCGGCGGCCTGTTCGAGCAATTGCAGCACCGGCTCGAAATTGTTGTAGGGATGATGCAGCAAAATATCGCGTTCCCGCATCACTTCAAAAATGTCGGTGATGCGCTCGCGGCCCGTGCTGAGCGGCGGCACGGGCGCGTGCATGGGCGGGATTTGGTCTTTGAACTCGGGGTGCTTGATAAGTTGCCAAAAGCAAGTGTAATCCAGCACTCCCAATGCTGGAAATATGTTGTAATCGTCTATTTCCCAGCGCTTTTTGAGCAAACTGAGCAATTCCTGGTCGACGGTACTTTCCACTTCCACCTTCACCACCCGGCCCAACCGGCGGTTTTTAATTTTTTGCTTGATCTCATCGATGAAATCCACCTCCATGTCATCGTTCTCTTCCAGCGAAAAATCACCATTCCTAATGATTCTGAACAAATTCGTGGATACGATGTCGACGTTGCGGTACAGCTTCACGATGTACTCCCGGACGATGGTTTCAAGCGGCACGAACAGGATTTCTTCCTCCCGTTCAATAACATAAAAGCGCGGCAGGTTAGGCGGCAACTGTACGAACGACAGCTTACGGTCCTCCTCGCTGGCGGTACCTGCGGCCTGGGTGATTACTCCGAAGATGAGCACCTTGGCCAGCAGCACCGGAAACACGTGCGTGTAGTCGTAGAGCATGGGCGTAAGCATGGGGTAAATCGTGCGGTCGAAATATCCCGAAACTTTTTCCTTCTCACCGGCGTCAAGATCGTCCATGCTGGCGATGGAGCAGCTGTGCTCTTGTAGGAGTGGCAATAGCTCGTTGCGATACACGTGATTTTGCTCCGCCACAAACTGCTGCAGCGAACGCATCAACATTTTACGGAAAGGCACCTCCCGCATTCCCGAATAGTCGATGCGCTCTTTCCCGTAATCGAGGTAGTTGTACAGGCTACCTACCCGAATCGAAAAAAATTCGTCGAGATTAGAGGCCGTAATTGCCAGGAATTTTAGTTGGTCAAACACCGAGCGCTCCTTTTCCCTGGCCTGATCGAGCACCCGTTCGTTGAATTTGAGCCAGCTGAGATCACGGCTGATGAAGTCGCTTTGCCCGATCAATTCACTAGCCGCTTTATCGCCCGAACGCATAAATTTCCCTTCATCAGTGCTTTCATTTTTATCGCTGAAAAAGGATAACAAATTTGACAACGGCCCTTTTTTTTCCTGAGTATTTAATTCGTTCGACATGGTTTTGAATTCTAAGGTATTTGCTATTGATGTTGCCAGCAGTGTGCTATTATTTACTCTGGCAGGAATATACAGCTTGGAAAGCGGGATTGGAAAGAATTTGGCTAAAATAGTAATTCCCCAGTCGGCCTAAAAAAAAGTGGCTGACCAATTACAGTCAGCCACGCAATAATTTCTACCGATCAGCTTGCAAGCGAAATTAGCTGCCAACCTAACTATATGTCCACGCGGGCGTACTTGGCGTTTTTCTCAATGAACTCGCGGCGCGGGGCCACCTCGTCGCCCATCAGCATCGAAAAGAGGTGATCGGCTTCGGCGGCGGAGTCGATGCTCACCTGCTTAAGGCTGCGGTGCTCAGGGTTCATGGTAGTCTGCCAAAGTTGCTCGGCGTTCATTTCTCCCAGCCCCTTATAACGTTGGGTATTAACTGATTCTTCGCGGCCGTTACCCAATTCCAGCACGGCGGCTTCACGCTGGGCTTCGTCCCAGCAATAACGCTCCTCCTTCCCCTTTTTGATCAGGTAAAGCGGCGGCTGGGCGATGTAGATATAGCCCTTCTCAATAAGCACCTTCATATACCGGAAAAAGAACGTCAGGATCAGCGTACGAATGTGGCTACCGTCGATATCAGCGTCAGTCATGATGATAACCTTGTGGTAACGGAGCTTCTCGATATTGAGCGCCCGCTCGTCATCCACCATCCCGATCTGCACGCCCAACGCCGTGAACATATTCTTAATCTCCTCGTTCTCGTAAATCCGATATTCCTGCGCCTTCTCAACGTTAAGGATCTTTCCTCGCAAAGGCAGGATTGCCTGGAAGGCCCGGTTGCGTCCCTGTTTAGCGGTGCCGCCCGCTGAGTCGCCCTCCACAAGATAGATCTCGCACATTTCGGGGTCGGTTTCGGAGCAGTCAGCCAGCTTTCCGGGTAGTCCGGTACCGGTCAGGATGTTTTTACGCTGCACCATTTCACGGGCCTTGCGGGCGGCGATGCGGGCCTTGGCGGCCAGCACAACTTTATCCACAATGACGCGTGCTTCCTTGGGATGCTCGTTGAGGTAAGTATCCAGCATTTCGGAGACTACCTGGCTCACGGCCCCGGCCACGTCGGAGTTACCGAGTTTGGTCTTGGTTTGTCCCTCGAATTGCGGCTCCTGCACTTTCACCGAGATAACGGCGGTGAGGCCTTCCCGGAAGTCGTCGCCGCTTATTTCCAGTTTTTCCTTCGCCAAAACCCCCGACTTTTCGGCGTAATTTTTTAGGGTACGGGTGAGCGCCGCCCGGAAACCCGACACGTGCGTACCACCCTCGATAGTGTTGATGTTGTTGACGTAGGATACGACGTTTTCGCTGTACGATGTATTGTACATCATTGCTACCTCAACGGGCATCGCGCCCTTGTCACTATCCATGTGGATAGGCTGGGGAATAAGCGCCTGACGGGTATTGTCCAGGTAAGTAACGAACTCAACCAGGCCACCTTCTGAGAAGAACTCTTCGTAGAGCGGCTTACCTTCGTCGTCCAGTTCGCGCTCGTCGGTGAGCGTCAGGCGCAATCCCTTATTAAGGAACGATAGCTCGCGTATCCGATTGGCGACAGTCTCGTATTTAAACTCAGTGACGGTAAAAATACTGTCGTCGGGCTTAAAGCAGATCTTAGTGCCCGTGTCACTAGACTCGCCGATTTCCCGTACCGAATACAGCGGGATTCCTTTGGAATATTCCTGCTCGAAAACCTTTCCTTCGCGGTGTATCTCTGCCCGTAGATCGATCGACAACGCATTAACGCAGGATACCCCCACACCGTGCAGGCCGCCTGATACTTTGTAGGTGTCTTTATCGAATTTACCCCCGGCGTGCAGCACGGTCATGACTACTTCGAGGGCCGATCTTTTTTCTTTGGTATGGATGCCAGTGGGAATGCCCCGGCCGTTGTCACTGACAAAAATTGAATTTCCTTCTTTGATCACCACGTTGATCGTATCGCAATAGCCCGCCATCGCTTCGTCGATGGAGTTATCGACTACTTCCCAAATCAGGTGGTGGAGTCCTTTAAAACCGGTGTCGCCGATGTACATAGCCGGGCGTTTCCGCACGGCTTCCAGACCTTCCAGTACCTGGATATTTTCAGCACCATAATTACTTAAATCCAGCGTTGCTTCGTTTGCCATAAATTTTGTTTTACACTTCTAAAATCGGGGTCCGCCCATACGGGTTTGATTAACGTGTAAAGATACGCTTTTTCCTGCGATTTGCCTAGCCCGATTTCGCGATTTGCGGGCTTTTCCGGCGCATTTTATGGTTGGTCGCCACGATTGGTAAATAAGGGCTTTGGTCCGATAATCCAGACTACTAAAATTCAATAAACTAGGGGGTTATACGTCGGCGTTCTATCAGGCTTTTCCCTGTAAGCGCGCAATCAAAAAATCCGGTGTTGGTGCGCAGCGTTTATCGCCAGATTGTAGCGCGTGTAGACCAGGCCGGATGCTGTAAAAAAAGCCAACTGATACTTTCCCACCGGCAGATTCTCGAGCAGTACCTCAGCAACCAGTTCGTGCCCCAGAATCCCGTCCCCGCTCAACATGGCGCGATACCCATTACGGGACCGGAACACCGGCAACCAGATTGCCGCGCCCCGGACCGGCACCAGCGCCAGCATGGGCGTCGCTTCCCGGTACCCCTGACGATCGATCCGCAGCATAGGCTCATGCAGCGTGCGGTCCACTTCCTGGGTTACCATTTCGGTCTTCTTGAAATTCAAAAGGATGGTGCTATCGACCGTTGACTTGCTTAACGAGCCAGGCAATGTAGGCCTGTTCTGGCAAATACCGCGCTGCACGGCCGTTAGATAAACTTCTTTGATGTTACGGTTGAACGAAGGAGGATAACCCACAAAAACGGTATGGGTTTTCCAGTTTGCCTCATCAGCCCGCAACACGTCGCGACGTTGGACGATTTTGGGAAGGTAGTGGGCGTATGATACCGCACAAACTGCAAACGCGGCAAGTACCCAAACGCGCGACCAGATCCGGGTGGATAAAGCAGATTGTGAGAGTAACGATAAACTTAGCAGATAAAACCAGGAAGTGAGGTAAGGAGAATAATGGGCGTATCGTGGCGGCATGATCAGGTCACTAGCGCCCCAGCTCCGGGAGACAGCCACCAGTAGAGCGGTTACCGCCACAAAAAGAAAATTACCCAGCAGCATTTTATCAAAGTAAGCCATCGATCCGACCCGGTCCCAATGCGTATACACCCAAATCAACGACGCACTGCCAATTGCGATAAACACGATTCCTCCCCACACGACGGCTGGCAAATCGTAAGGACCGAAAATTTGGGTAAGGGAACCCATAAATGCAAAGAAGTAGGCGACAAGTCTACCCGGATTCATCAGACTTTGCATAAAGTCGGCATTTTGACCCTTTTGGAAGCCATAAAAATAGGCCAGTGCTACTACCACTGCCAACGCAAGCCACCAGGCCAGCCAACGCCACTCGCGGTACAATACCAAAAACACCAGCCCTATTCCAAAGCCGAAGATACCATTGCCGTGGGTAAAAGTACCCAGCAAGACAATAAACACGGCCAGTCCAAAGCGACGCGTGGCGAATGCATGAACAAGCCAGGCGAGCAAAAAAACGATGACCGACTGTTGGAGTATGCTGATCGTCCAGGTGTAGTTGTCGTAGTAAGCCGGCTGAAAAAGTAGCCATGGGATAGGCAAAAAATACCAGACCGGGTACTTCAGCACGAGGAAAGCGGACCAGAGGAAATACAATATCCCGCACCAGATCAAGTTGCCAAATATAATTAAGACGGGCCAATCGATATGCCCCTGCAGTTTATAGTTGAGCCAGGTAATCAGGCGCGGCACCACGATACGGTGCTCGTTGTGCTGCTGAGTAAGGAGTTCCAATTTACCGGCCCACGAGTCC
>JBBSSJ010000246.1:0-7084 GCA_038242095.1 Cytophagales bacterium | reverse complement strand
GTATTGGGCGTGAGCGCGCCTTCCATGGCGGAAATGCACCGATACGACCGGATGGACAAGGTCATCGACCTTCTTTTCGCGCATCTGACCGAAGACGAGCGCCGAATGATCGACCGGGTCCGGGTGTATAGCAGCGCGGAAGAACTCAAAAATTACGCGGAAAGTGATTTTGACGATCCTACCTACGAGGAGGAGCGGCCTGTTCATTTGAACGTGGCACTTTATGAGGTTGCGTAAAGTGGGTGGTGCCGCGGTCAAGCGAGGCTAACTATTGGACTCCTTTTGTATTCGGCACGCAGTCTTCCATTGGAAATCATACGCACAACGACATACAATGTATAAACGGGGTCTTCAGCTTTTGACGTTGTTGGCCGTTCAACGGGGCCGACCGTCGGTGGCCTTTTATATTTAGCACTCAGCCTCCCTTCGGAAGACATACGCACAACGCTCGGCGGGGAAGACTACGAAGTACTGGGGGAATCGCTTGCAGGTGATAAAGTTCAGAAAAAAAGATACAGCCAATCCGTGACGATTTGTACACCTTTTTTTAACCACACCTATACTTAGAGACCGTCTCCCTTTAACCCTGATTATTCCTAAACCTGAACGCAACCCGGCAGATAAAAACTTCCGGATTTTCTATTGGGAATTTAGTCAGCTACGAGCATCATTCTGCTGTGTCATCGAGCAATTCGGTAGCGACGGCACCGTGCCGACAGACGCTGACAAGCCATCTGGGTTCTATGTAATCCAAAAGCGCGTAGATAAACAGGATCACGCCCACCATCTCCAGTAGTTCTTCGGCATGAGCGGTCAGAATGAAACTTAAATTAAAGCCGCCCTTCACCGTGAAAATTGCCGACTCAATCATCTCAAACCCTACCGCTCCACCGACGAATAGCACGCCCGCCAGCAAAATCAGACCAGCCGTACGCCGTGGCAGTGCACGAAGAAAGGGTATGTACAGCATAAACACAGTCAAGGCCAGCAGGCCGCCTGGAATTACCCAGGTCCAGCGCAAAAATCTATTCGTTGGTAAGTAAGTTTTTAACGTACTAATATTAAGAAGATCATGAAAACTAGCGGCTTCTTCCATAGACAGTAGCAAGAAAATAAAAGCAAGCATCGCCCACCGCCTGCGTAGCCAGGTTGCACCTGTACGGGCACGACTAATAAGCCAGCATAAAATGCTGCCGGTCAGTAACAGAAGGACTGAATAAAAAGTGGGTATGTTTGATTCAGAATTAACATTGATTTTATCAGCAATGTGCTGAACATAGCGATGTACATGCCCATAGTCGGTGTAAAGTTCGGCGTACATGCCCAGTAAGCTGATTAGAGTCAAGAAAAGAGCAATGCATAACAGTACTGTGGCAACCCGAACCGGAGACAGGTTTGCCGAAGAAGTAATAACTTTTCCCATTTTAGAGAGGTATTGGTATCAAACGTTGAGTGACTATCCGGTAAATTAGCATATAAAATTAGCATATATTATAGGATTTTCGCAAATCATGCGAATTTACCCCGTTGTTCGTAGTGTTAACACCTTCACCGTGGCCTGAGTCTCCTCAGGCCTTGCAGCATACCACCCCGTGCTAACCCCGATTTATAATCGGGCGCTATATCACTTCGAGTTTACAACGCGATTGGTGCTGGAAGAAAATGCTTATACCCGGATCGCGCCACAGATGCGAAGGAATAAGCATCGCGCAGCCAACCGTCCCGGTTGCAAATCGGGTGGTGCCCCATCGGGACGAGCCAGCGAGACTGCATACCAAAAATGAATGACCGCCGACGGGAATGTCGAAAGCTGAGATTATTGAAAATTTTTCCGAACTGCCGGAGGAATATATCAATGCTTGCGTTGCGTCTGCGGCGGAGCGTGAGCGGACGGTTTGGACGCTTAGTTTTTGACTTTTGACTACGTTAGCCATTCAACGGGGCCGACCGTTGCGGGGCTGGCCTTCCAGTGGCCTTTTATTTTTGGTACGCAGTCTCCCTTCGGAAGACATACGCAAAACGCTTGGCGGGGGAAGACTTGCCATAACAGGATTTATATTTATTTGATTTAGAGCATATTATCCATGTTACTCCACGTATGTGCAAAAGGCGTTTTGTTGAGGCTACGCCGAATGGGGTAGGTGAGTTAATTCTATCCGAAAATACCTTTGAGGTATCCGGACAGTTTGCACAACTTTAAAAGTATATGATTGGTTATAATCAAAAATTCACGAAGAAGGACATTTATTTAAGAGAATAGCATTATCTTCTAAAAACAATAAAGCTCATGGCAAAAGGAAAACCAGTTCAGAAGAACATCAAAAAGAAGTCTGAGAAAACTCCGAAAGAGAAGAAAGCAGAAAAAGACGCAAAGAAAAAAACAAAGTCGTACGGTGATTGAGACTGTATTTTAATGCCTTGGCAATTTCAATTTGCCCGCTAACCCCGATTTGTAATCGGGCCGGTCCGCCGCGCGGCGGTCGGCCGCAGCCGTTGCATCACCTCGCGTTTGCAACGCGATCCGCGCCAAAGAAAAGTAATTATCCATTTTGTAACTACGAGCTTCAGTTACAGATTGGAATTGATAATACCGCACGGCAAACCCAACCTAGTTCATCGCTTCCACCCTGTCCTTAAAAACTGTCACAAGTTTGTGCGACTTACTCAAAGCTAGTACATCGCCCCAAATCGAAGTCAGGATGTTGTGAAACGCCCGAACCGAAGCGTTGCCAATTCTTATGTGAATGACACGGGGCGGGGGCTGAGCCAGTAGAATGCGGTTAGAGAAATCGGCATCCTTAGAAAGGATCGTTAGATTGTTTTCCTTAGCGTATTGCCAAATTTCAGCGTCCTCAGCCGTGTTTAGAATATCGCTTTGGTGAATATAGTCTTCATTATTCCAGAGCGAAAAATAGTAGGGAAGGTTGATGTCGATCAGGTACTTTGCCATTAGGCTACCTTATCGAATTCCTGTATCACGTATTGCCGTTCCATGAGTTCGATCGCAAACTTCTGGCAGGCGTCGATATCTTCGGATTCAAGCATCGGATACTGATATAGTATTTCCTCCCGCGATGATCCGGCGTATAAAAATTCAAGCACTGTCTGAACGGTGATTCTCATACCCCGAATGATGGGCCGTCCGTTGCAAATGTCGGGATTGATGGCAATGCGATTGCTAATGTAAGTAGTCATAGTTCAAGTGGGGCCAACCCTTGGTCGTTTCCCAAATGTACAAAGTTTTGCTTTGCAGTTTATGTATAACCATCATTGCCTTAACCGGCCTCACTCGCTCACTACAACAAACTCTAATCCGTGGTCTTTAACTTCACCGTGGCCTGAGTCTCCTCAGGCCTTGCAGCATACCCCCAAGTTGTGCGTACGTCTTCCGAAGGTAAAGCTGCGTACCAAATATAAAAGTCCGCTGGAAGGCCAGCTCCGCAACGGTCGGCCCCGCTTGACCGTGACGCTACCAGGTTTATGCCGAAGCCAGATGACCCAATTTCAGAGAAGCCTCAACAAGTTAACTTGACACCCATCACAAACGCTTGGACTGAGCGTCATTCTTCAATGTCGGCAGATTTTCCAGATCAAGCAGATCTTTTGGGCGGCCGACCGCTTTCTTGTTCAGGATCAGTTCCCGGTACGAAATAAAATTGATTGTAATCCCCTGAGTGTCCACGGTCACTTTGTTTCGATACACCTCGTCAAAGCTCACGCCAAGCGTACTGGTCAGTAGTTCGATTTTGTACGGCTCATCGCCAACAGACACAAACCGGTCGCTTCCGGTAAAGTCGTTTGCTTCAAAATCGTAGGGGCCAAACCCGAATTTGAACATAACGTCCACAAGTTTTTTAGCGTTTTCGGATGATCCGCTGACGAAAATATCCAAACCTCCCGTGTAACGGGGATAGCCGTATTTGGCGACGGCATATCCGCCGATGACCACGTACTCAACTTCCTCTTCGTTTAACAATCGGATAAATGTCAGGAAATGGTCGTGCATCCGGGAGAGGTTTTGGATTGAAAAGAAAGTAACGACTTACCAGCACGTGCATCGCTTCCAGGCGTTGCTCGTCGGATTTTTCCTGCCAGAAGTTGGATCTATCCTGTTCTACTTCTTGCCAGGAGCGATATTTCCGAATCGTCATCTTCATACCCAAATATAGAATTTATCTTCGTATCGCAAAAACTCCCAGGTCCGTCGTAACCTTCTGCAATGCGTTGTTCACGAAGTTTTTCGCCGTACGTCTTCCGGAGGTAGACTGCGTACCAAATATAAATAGCGTCCGGAAGGCCGGCCCCGCGAAGGTCGGCCCCGCTTGACCGCGGCGCTACCAGGTTTATGCCAACGCCAAAAGCGTCGAAGCAATTTTACTTTCAGGGTAGTATCCATACCCGAAGTAAGGGTAGTATTTACTTTCCTTTCAGCATCGGAAAAATCCGCCGCAGGTCCTCCTCGCTGGGTCGGGCGCCGTACTCACATACTTCGAAGGCTTCGGCCTGCTGTACTTGGGCGGCTCTTTCCTGACCGTACCATTTTGCCAGCGATGTCCGCACTTCAGGCGTGATCTGCACGGCCCGCGCCGCGCCCAGCCATTCCTCCCGTTTTGACTTGTCATTGGGTACTTGATCGAGATAGCCCGCAATCCAGGGGAGCCATTCGTAAACCTGTGATTCGTGCGCCCCGAGGGCGTGTACTTTCTGTGGGTACACCGCGCTGATGTCGATCGCCACATCGGGCCGGAAGGGGTTGGGCCGCTGGAAATTATCCTGGAAGTACAGGAAAACCGGATTCTTTTCAAGCCGGGGCGTCTCAGGTGCTACGTTAGGTACCGCCACAAGGTAGGCAGCGTCCTGCACAAGTACCCCCGTGTAGCGGTGATCGGGGTGATAGTCGTTGGGACGGGGGGCAATCACGACATCGGCGTTCCACTCGCGGATTTTTCGGATGATCTGCAGACGAGTGTCCAGGTCCGGTAGTAGCTGGCCGTCGTGGTTGTCGAGTACATCGTACGCCACGCCGAACCGCTTGCCTGCCTCCCGGGCTTCCGCCAGTCGGCGTTGGGCCAATTCCTTTCCTTTCATGGTTTGGTGGCCGGCATCGCCGTTGGTGACGGATACGAACTTTACCGCGTGGCCCATCGATGCCAGCAGCGCCGCCGTGCCGCCGCCCTTGATGTCGCAGTCGTCCGGGTGGGCGCCAATCATGATGATCCGTACGGGTTCGGCAGTACCTTGCGCCAGGACGGGCTGGAGACTGACTAGGATAACAAAGGCGATAAGCATTATTCGGGAAATCGTATTCATGAGTGGTAGCGGTTTTGCGAGTGGGATGAAAATTGGATAGAAGTACTTCTATCCATAAAAAGCAAGTGAAGCACTATTTTACCCCCAAGTATTTTCATGTAGTCACTCGGATATTTCCCGCTAGCTCCGATTTGCAATTGCGCAATACCAATCACGCCAAGGGCCAGTTCCTCATCACAAGGCCAATTCAAATTCAACGCGGCAACCCCGCAATCCACTCCCTCACCAGCATAACCCCCTCCGCGTGGACGGTGCGACGGCCCAGTTCGGGCATCATCACGCCGGGGTCGGTGGATTCGAGGCGGTAGACTAGGATCGATTGGTCCGGTTGGCCGGGGACGATGCCATACTGTCGGCCGCCCGTACCGCGTCCGGCGGCGACGGGCGCTTTCATTACGCCCAGGTGGGTGGCGTCCGTTTCCTGCCAGTGCAGGAATAGTCCCGACGAGCGGGCGGGACCGGCGGGGTTGTGGCAGTGGGCGCAATTGATGTCGAGCCAGGCGCGGGCGCGTTCGTCCAGAGTACCCGTTGCAGCGTCGTCCCACTGGGGTACTTTGGGGACTTTCTCCAACGCTGGCAGTGAAGTGAGCAGGCCCAGGCGCTGCCAGTGGCGTAGTTGGTTTTCGGTCGTGTCGGCGTAGGTCAAGTTGTCATTGAGCTGCCGCACCGACGGGCCGATGGGCCGGAGTTGCTCGTTTTGGTTATGACAGCCCTTGCATTGGTTCAGGTTCGGCATGGAGTAGGTGAGCGCGCGTTCTTTTCCCTGCTCATCCAGCCAAACTACCTCCTTGCTGTCGCCCGCCACTTCCAGGTAGGCGTCCGTTTGGTCGTCGTTCCAGATGTACTCCAGTGCCTTCCAGCCTTTGGCCTCGTGCAACAGCAGACGGGTTTCCATCAGCCGACGGCCCTTGGTAGCATCGCGGGCGTCTTTAGGATAATAAAAGGTTTTGATCAGCACCGTCCCTACCGGGAAGTCGAGTACCTCCTCGGGATTGTAGGCCACCGATTGGCCCGGCGGAAACTTGACGAAACGCAGCTTGCGGGCGTAGTCGGAGAAAAGCGGCGTGTTGAGCGTGTAGGGCAGCACGTCCGCCGCCGGAAGCTGATCGGCCGGATTTCCCGCAAAAAAAACGTAGTCCGAAAGCATTTCCTTAGGGGCCAGGGACATATCCGAGGAAGTCAGGGCTTCTTTAAACGCAAAAAGCCAGACCGTCGCCGCCAGAAAAAGTAAGTAGGGTTTTATCGACCGCATGGATTTATCGCAAAGTTAAAGAAGCCTTTTTCAACGGATTCAGCGCGCAATCGTAGGGCGCGGCATCCCGCGACACGTTCTTGAAATTATTGGCCGCGTCCAGAACGACGAAGGTGGCATTTTCATTATTCCGCACGCATAGCGGAACCGCGACCGGCTGGGTATCATCCAAAATGCCATCGAAAACGATGTCGGGTATGTTCCGGCCAAAGCGTAGTTTGTACCTGAACAAAAGCCCCAGTCGGCCCTTGCCCTGGTACTTCACCCGCTGGCGCTGGTAGTGGTTGTCGTGGATAAAAACGCGGGTGGGATAAGGGTAGTACAGCGAGTCGGCAATTGGCCGTTCGGTAAGGTAGTAGCTGATCACGCCGGTACCGATGCTGTTGTTGTTAATGATCTCATTTTCAAAAATCTCCACGTCGTTGGTCGCCAGCACCAGTATTCCGGTACCATTCGTCACGCTGGCGACGATATTGCCAGCGGGCGCGAAGTTGGGGTAATTGTTGTGGTGAATTTTATTCC
>JBBSSJ010000245.1:0-7116 GCA_038242095.1 Cytophagales bacterium | reverse complement strand
TGGTCATGGATGCCGCTGTTTCAGCCGCCAGGTTGTCGAGCTCGGCGGTCGTGACGCCATCGTAAATACCGGAAACGACCTTCTTGGCTACTTCGATGGGCTGAATGTAGTTGGAGTCGAGGCCGTAGCTTAGTTTTTCGATCCGGGCGGTGATTTTGTCGAACTTGACGGACTCCCGGCGACCGTCGCGTTTGATTACATACATGGGCATGTGCTACTTGTTTTAATGGTTATAGTTTGGTTTTTTATGGGTAAGCGGTGGGTTTCGAGCAAAAGTTTTGGCACTAAAAATTTCCTGAAATAACGGCTTTCAGCCGACATAAACAACCCGATTTGGCGGGCCGTTCGGGCGTCGCTTTGAAAAATCTAATCGTCTTTAATATTATGATAATGTTAAGAAACTTGTTCCTAGGATGTTAGCCAAACGTGTCAAAAATGATTTTTAACAGAATAATACCACAAAAAAAAATGTACCAAATTTTCTTTGGTTAGGAAGTTGTCAATCAGTTAGTTATGGACGAAAATACAATAAGAAATTTTCGCCAAAATGCAAGTGATTTGGCAAAAATATTTGAAGATGTGCCTTTCCAGCCAATGGGCAAGGCCCGGAGCCAAAAGCGACCACTCGATACGGCCGTTGAGGATTTAAAGGTACGGTTTAGCGTGAAGAACCGGAAAGGCCGGGCAATGTTTCAGGCGAAAAAGTGAGTAAGCGGTCGGTTGGAAAAAATAACGGGCCGGACTTGGGAGATTCGGGATTAAGTCCGTATTTTTGCAGTCCTTTTTCAGAAAAGCATAATCAACACATTCAAAATACAATAGATATCAAGATGAGAAAAGATATTCACCCCCAGTACCGCGACGTGGTATTCCTCGACCTTTCCAGCGAACACAAATTCATCACCCGCTCCACGATTCAGACCGACGAGACGATCGAATGGGAAGATGGCAAGACGTACCCCGTTTATAAAGTGGAAGTTTCTTCGATGTCGCACCCCTTCTACACGGGCAAGAACGTCCTAGTCGATACCGCCGGCCGCGTGGACAAGTTCCGCAAGCGTTATGGCAACAAGGAGCAGGCATAAAGCTTCACATCTTTCTACAAGCAAAAACAAGGCAGTCCTTTTGTGCGCAAAGGGACTGCCTTGTTTTTTGGTGCTTCACAGAAAAAAACGAAATTTGGGCGGAACATTCGCTGACTTATGCCTTCTATAATCCTGTTTGATAATCCCGACGTTCGGGCGCAGCTTTTGCCTTTCACGTTTACCCGTCCGGTCGCCGCTATCCGCTGCGGTATCCTGACGCTGGCCGAGAAGTGGGCACACTGGCTGCAAACCGAGGTTTCGTATGCTACCGAGAGGTACCTGAGCGACCTTTTTCCCTTTGTCTTTTCGGGCGAACAACTTTATATAGATGGTGCGCTGTGCCCGAATAGTCGGCTGGTCGAGGTACTTGGCGAACTTCCGGCGGAGAGTTTCTTACGCAGCGCGAAGGACCGCTCGGTACTGGCCGTTCGGACGGGCTCGGCCACCTGGAATGACGAGCGGGAAACAGTGGGCTTGAAAGAGTATATTTATCCCGGCGAGTACGTCGCCATCCGCAATCTCTGGAATATTTTCGTCGAAAACGGCAACCAAATCGTCGCCGACTACGCCCGGCTCACGGCTGAGCGCACCTCTCAGCCTCTCATCGATCCGCACACGCGTTGCTATGCGCCCGAAAATATTTTCATCGAAGAAGGCGCTACGATCCGCGCCGCTATTTTGAACGCCGAAGGCGGGCCAATCTATATCGGTAAAAATGCCACGGTTAGTGAAGGTGCCATGATTCAGGGGCCGTTTGCGCTGGGTGAGGGAGCGGTAGTCGGACAAGGTGCGAATATCAGGCCCAACACCACCGTCGGCCCCTATTGCAAAGTAGGCGGTGAGGTCAACAATTCGGTCTTTTTTGGGTACAGCAATAAAGGACACGATGGCTACCTCGGCAACTCAGTGATCGGCGAATGGTGCAACATGGGCGCGAACACCAACAATTCCAATCTCAAAAACGACTATACCAACGTCAAGCTTTACAACCACGCCACGCAGCAACTTGAAGACACGGGCGGCGTCTTTTGCGGCCTGTTCATGGGCGACCACACCAAGACGGGTATCAGCACGATGTTCAACACGGGTACGGTCGTGGGTGTGAACGTCAACGTATTCGGCGCGGGCTTCCAGCCCAAGCACATTCCGTCCTTTACCTGGGGCGGTCAGGCCGAAGGCTTCGCTCCCTACCGATACGACAAGGCACTGGCCGTCGTTCGGGAAACGATGCATCGGCGGGGGGAAGAATTAGGTGAGAGAAAGAAAGCAATGTTAAAGAGAGTCTATGAGTTTATGACGGGGCCGCCTGAGCGGTTTTGAGTTTTTTATCGTGGCTGAAAGTAAAATTAGGTTTCTCCTTCTGCCATTGAGCTTACCAACTCTTGTGCCCGTTCTCCTTTTTACCCGCAATACTCATGAACTCATAAACTTTGAACTCCTTTGCTTTTCCACGAAATTCCCGGTCTCGAAAATGTTAAAACGACCCTGCGACGTGCGGTGCGGCAGAGCCATGTGGCCCACGCGCTGCTGTTCGACGGGGCAAGCGGGGGAGGCGGGCTGGCGCTAGCACTGGCGTTTGCGACTTACGTCAACTGTGAGAACCGGCAGGAAACGGATGCCTGCGGATTGTGCGCATCCTGCGTCAAGATGAACAAGCTCATCCACCCGGATTTGCATTCGATTTTTCCGCTGCCGCGTTCGCCCAAGGACGGGGAGGATTTGCTGGGTGAGCTGACGCCCGCCTGGCGGGAATTTGTCAGGGAAAGTTCTTTCCGTACGCTGTCGGAGTGGCTGGCGTTTATCAAAGCCACCAGTAATCAGCAGGGCATCATCCCGATCAGAGAAGCGCGGGCGATCATCGGCAAGCTGTCGCTGAAAGCCTTCGAGGCCGAGTATAAGATCATGATTTTGTGGCAGCCGGAACTACTCAATATTGCGGCCGCCAACGCGCTGCTGAAGATTTTGGAAGAACCGCCGCCCAAGACGCTATTCCTATTGGTGACCGAGCAATCCGACCAACTCATCACGACCATTATCTCGCGGACGCAGCGGCTGGCGATCCCGGCTTTCAGCGACGCCGACGTGCGGGAGTATTTGCAGAAACAGCATGGCGCCGACGAAAGCCGCGCCAAACGGATTGCTTACCTTTGCGACGGTGACCTGTCGCTGGCCCGGCAGTTGCTGCACGGGAAGGAAGAGAGCCACCACGAATGGTTTGGTGAATGGATGCGGGCCTGCTTCAAGCGCGACCTGATTGCACTGGTCAAGATGGCCGACAGTTTCGACGGCATGAGCAAGGACCGACAAAAGGGCATCTTCGACTACGCACTGCGGCTTTTTCGCGACATGCTGCTATGGACGCAGGGCGCGGGCGAACTGTTGCGGGTACCGGAAGAAGAACTTACCTTCGTGCAGAAATTTTCCAAGGCCGTGCCCGTCGCCTCGCTGGAACGGATGGTGGCCGAAACCAACGAAGCCTACTACCACACCGAGCGAAACGTGCGCGCCAAAATGGTGTTCCTGGACTTGTCGCTGACCATAACCCAATTGTTCCAAAGAGGCGCATGAAAAAAGCAGTGGTTCCGAAAGTCGTTGAAAAAGGTCCTATTGGGGCCACCGCTACCATCAATTTTCCGGACCTGAACTGGTTCAACGTTCCGGCGCGGGTCGATACCGGTGCGGCGACCTCTTCGTTTCATTGCTCCAAAGTGAAACTCATCGAGCGCGAGGGAAAAACGCTGCTCAGTTTTGTGCTGGATATGAAAAAAGAAAAGGCACACATCCCGATTCTGGTCAGCGATTTTAAGGAAATCAAGGTTAAGAATTCCTTTGGACATTCGGAAGAGCGGTACGTGATCCGCACCATCGTCGAGATTGCCGGCCAACAGATCCGCACACAGTTTTCGCTGGCCGACCGCGACAAAATGACTTTCCCGGTGTTGTTGGGAAGGCGTCTTTTAAAAGGCCGGTTCATTGTCGACGTCTCTTTATAATTATCGCTATTTCATCAACTAACTCTATGAAAATCGCAGTTTTATCGACTGATCCCGAAATATATTCTACCCGGCGACTGGTGGAAGCTATTGAAAAAAGAGGCTACGAGGCCGTGGTGATCAATCACTTAAAATGCTTCTTGACCATCGAAGGCGAAAAAACTTCCATTCGCTACGAGGGAAAACCAATCGAGGGCATTGACGCCATTATCCCGCGTATCGGCACGTCCGTGACGGCCTACGGCTGCTCGGTGGTGCGGCAATTCGAGCTATTGAAGGTTTACACGACGGTAAAATCTCAGGCCATCGGTCGCTCGCGTGACAAACTGCGTTCGATGCAGATTTTGGCCAAAGCGGGCGTCAGGATTCCCAAAACGGTCTTTGCCAAGAATCCCGCTCAGGTCAACGAGCTCATCAAGATTGTGAACGGTCCACCCGTGATCATCAAGCTGCTGGAAGGTACCCAGGGCGTGGGTGTGGTGTTGGCCGAAACTTCCAAAGCCGCCAAATCCACCATCGAAGCCTTTTTTGGCCTAAAAGCTAATTTCCTGATTCAGGAATTTATAGCCGAATCCAAGAGCGCCGATATCCGGGCGTTCGTGATTGGCAGTAAAGTAGTAGCGGCCATGCGGCGGCAGGGCGCTGAGGGTGATTTCCGCTCCAATCTCCACCGGGGTGGCAAGGGCGAGGTCATCCAACTATCGGCCGAAGAAGAGCATGCTGCCATCGCCGCTGCCCGCGCGTTGGGCGTTCGGGTGGCGGGCGTCGACATGCTGCAATCGCACCGGGGCCCGTTGATCATGGAAGTCAACTCATCGCCGGGCCTGGAAGGCATCGAGAAAACCACCGGCATCGATGTCGCCTCCCTCATCATCGAGTACCTTGAGAAAGAAATTATGCACGATGAGGGAGATAAAGTGGGTGTTTAATTGAAAGCCTTTTTATATGCATATCAAAATAGGAACGCGCGGTAGTAAGCTGGCCCTTTGGCAAGCGCATTACGTCGAGGCACTGCTGCAAGCCGGAGGAATCACGGCGGAGATTGTCATCATTGAGACCAAAGGTGATAAAATCCTGGATCGGGCTTTGTCAAAAATTGGCAGCAAAGGAATTTTTACGGAGGAAATCGAAGAAAAACTTCTGAACGGCGGCATCGACATCGCGGTGCACAGTGCCAAAGATTTGCAATCGGATTTGGGGGAAGGCCTCGAGATTCTGGCTTTTGCCGAAAGAGCGCGCGTAAACGATGTGCTCATCAGCCACGACACCAGTCTTTCTTTAAGTCAGGAAAAACCGTTCGTCATTGGTACTTCCTCAACCCGCCGAATCGCCACGCTAAAATATTTTTATCCTCATCTGACAACGGTGGACATGCGAGGCAATCTGCAAACCCGCCTGCGCAAGCTGGAAGAAGGTCATTGCGACGCCCTGTTGCTGGCCTACGCGGGCGTTCACCGCATGGGCTACGAAAATAAAATCGCTGAGTACCTTTCGCTTGAAGAATTCACGCCCGCCGTGGGACAGGGCAGTGTCGCGATCGAGTGCGCTTCGTCGCTGGCCGACGATAAAAAAGAGGCAGTAGGCAAGTTGCTCAACCACGTCGAAACCTCACTTTGCCTCCGCGCCGAGCGCGCTTTCCTGAATCGCCTGCAGGGCGGTTGTAGCGTCCCGCTTTTCGCTTTAGCTACCCTGGTTGAAGGAAAAATCAATATTGTGGGCGGCGTCGTGAGCCTGGATGGCAGCGAAATGCTCCGCCGTACTATTTCCGAAGGCTCACCCGCCCATCCCGAAAAAGTAGGGATAGCGCTCGCCGAAGAACTACTGGACGCCGGAGCCGGAAGAATTTTAGAAGAAATCAAAAATGCGCAGATAGATGTAACGGATCTGCGGTAGGACTACTTCCAAAATTCTACCCCCGCTAATCGCTGCAGTTCCAGATTATTCATAAAAATTTGGAACTGCAAACTAACCTGGCCGAGTCGGGCTTCTTCGATACCGGTTTGGGCGCTTTCCAGTTCTACGGCGGTGATGGTACCATTGGTCAGGCGGTTTTCGGCGATGGCCAGGGCGCGATCGGCCTGCGTGAGTTGCGCTTGCAGGCTTTGCAGCCGGGATTCGTTGCTGCGACGGTCGGCTTGGACAGTTTCCATATCCTTGCGCAGATTGGCGTTCACGTATTCCAAATTGTAGCCACCGGCTTGCCGGGATGGCCGCTCGGGGCTACGGTGAATTTAAGATGAGCTCACTGGCCTATATCCATATCCTTCCCCACGAAAGCGACGCCCGTTCCAGCGTGATTTTTCTGGATGAGCGCGGCAAGCAGCTATTTCTGGATCTTAACGAAGTGATGATCCTGGTCCCCAACCGTATGAATGAAGTGGTCGGGGAGGCGCGGGTCGAGGGTATGAACGACGTATTATTTGAACTTTTGGAAGTGCTCGAAAGTGATGGCTCGGCGGCATAAATGGCTCGTTAGAGGTTGAGCAGGCAAGTTGCCTGTTTCCGGCAAAAATAGTTTGGCTTAAAAACAGAAATATTAGCTATGTTTATCCTGTAAATCAAAGTATTGATCATCAAACCACTCAGACGATGAAAAAGCTTTTATTATCTGTTGCAATCCTGTTGAGCGGGCACATGCTTCTGGCGCAGAACCTGGTATTTCCCCGTATGTTCAACAACACGGTCAAAGCGGGCGTAACGACCATCCTGTTTGGTTCAGGGGACTTGAAGGGCTTCAATTATTATAATGAGTACAATCGCAGACTGAACAACTACCTGACGCTGGCGCCGGCGGTACAGTTTGGCTTTGGCTCAGGATCGAGTCTGATTGAAGTTAGCAATCCAAAAGTCGGCCAACCCTATGTCGATGAATTAAGATCATCGAAAGGTTCGGTTGCGCTCGACCTCAACCTATTTGCCTCACCCTGGCGTTTTGAGCGGACTAAGTTACGGGTCGGGGTGGGACCAACCCTGCGTTATATTTCCGATTCCAGTCCGTCCAGTCAGGGCGTGTATTATCCAGGTTCATTAAAAGAATT
>JBBSSJ010000244.1:0-7155 GCA_038242095.1 Cytophagales bacterium | reverse complement strand
TGTTTAGCCTGGTGTTTAGTGCGCCGAAGAAATCGCTGGCCGGATTGACAATTCACGAAGTATGAAAAACGGTATGAAAAATATCTTCGCGGTAATTATGCTGCTGCTGGCTGGCGGCAGTGTCCAATCGCAGCCTGCCCTCATTCCCCAGCCTCAGCGCGTAGAGTGGACGGACAAGCACTTTTCGATTCCTGCTGAGTTCTCCGTCCGGCACGAGCCGGCTCTGGACGAATTAGCGGCGCGGGCCAGAGAATTATTGCAGGAAAAAGGAGGTAAGTTCTCTGCCCAAAGCAAACGGGAAATTATTCTAAAACTAGGGAAAGTAGAAGCGCCGCTTTATCCAGAAGAAGCCTACCGCCTTGAGGTAAATTTCAACCGCATCGAGCTGACGGCCAACACGCCGCACGGAATATTTAACGGCTTACAGACCATCCGGCAGTTACTGCGCGATGGCGTGGCGATCCCCGGTTGCCGCATCACCGACTACCCGGCTTTTGCCTGGCGCGGGCTAATGCACGACGTGGGCCGCAATTTTCAGACGGTGCCTTTCCTGAAAAAGCAGATCGAAGTCATGGCGCAGTATAAGCTCAATGTCTTTCACCTGCACCTGACCGAAGATGTGGCCTGGCGGCTAGAAAGTAAGCGGTTTCCGGCCCTGACCCGGCCCGAAACTATGACGCGCGACACCGGCCAATACTATACCCAGGCTGACTTGCAGGAGTTGATCGATTTCTGCCGCGCGCGTTACATCACCCTGGTGCCGGAACTCGATATGCCGGGCCACAGCGCCGCTTTCCGGTGGGCCATGGGCGTGGATATGCAATCGCCGGAAGGGATGAAAATCGTGAAAGAAGTCTTGGAAGAATTTTGCCAAACCTTCGACATTCCGTACCTGCACCTGGGCGGCGACGAAGTCAAGATTACCAATCCCGACTTCCTGCCCGAAATGGCGTCTTTGGTGGAGAAGAATGGCAAGAAAGTCATGGGCTGGTTTCCGGGCGGCAACATGCCCAAAACGGCCATCCGACAGCTTTGGATTGGCTCAGCCAAGCCCACACCGGGCATTCCTACCTTAGATTCTCGCTACCTTTATCTCAATCACCACGATCCGTTCGAAAGCGTGATCGAGATCCTGAACCACCGCACCTGTGGCGTTAGTTCGGGCGACGCCGACCACTTGGGTGGTATCATTTGCGTGTGGCAAGACCGCCGGGCGACTTCTCAGGAAGCTATTCTGCGTCAGAACCCCGTCTATCCGGCCCTACTGGCCTGGTCGGAGCGGGCCTGGCGGGGCGGGGGAGAGGCGCTGGAAACTACCCGAATCGCCGCACCCGGCACCCCGGCTTTCGTGGAGTTTCAGGAGTTTGAGAACCGCCTGCTCGATCATAAAAAATTGTATTTTCAGGACAAGCCTTTCCCTTACGTGCGGCAGTCCGACATCCGCTGGCGCATCACCGAACCTTACGATAATGGAGGCGATTTGGCCCAGACATTCGCCCCGGAAATGACTGAGGATTGGTCGAAAATTAAAACGTCGGGGGCCGTCGGCGCGACGGTGTACCTGCGGCATTGGTGGTATCCGCAACCGACTGGATTTCTGGAGAAGCCCGTCGAGAACAGCACGGTGTACGCCCGCGCCCGGGTGTGGTCTGCGACTGAGCGCGACGCCGGGCTGTGGATTGGATTCAATAATATTTCGCGCTCGCCTTCCACCGATTCACCGCCACCGGGCGCGTGGGATAACCGCCAGAGCAAAATCTGGCTCAATGGTACGCTAATCAAGCCGCCCCGCTGGGAACGCGCCGGACAAAAGGGCGATGCCGAAGTGCCGCTCACCGACGAAGGCTACGAATACCGCGACCCGACCCGCATTCGCCTCAAACAGGGCTGGAACCAAATCCTGGTCAAAGCGCCCGTGGGCAACTTCAAAAATGAATGGCAAAATCCTGTCAAGTGGATGTTCACGGCGGTGTTGGTGGAGCAGGATGGCGTTAACATGAAAGCGTTGGATGTGAAGTACAAGGAGTAAAAATCCTATGAAGCAGCAGAAAGGCATATTGATTTTGTGGGCGCTTTGGGCAGTTTCGTTCGGGTCGGCCGAAGCGCAACCAAGTCTGAATAAGGTTTTCAGTTCGTGTATGGTGTTGCAGCGTGACCAGCCTATCCGGGTTTGGGGCAGAGCTTCACCCGGTATGGTCGTGTCGGCGAGGCTGTTCGATCCCGCGACTGCCAGCCAAAAAAAGAAAGAAGCGCAAGCGCGCGTGGCGGCTGATTCTATTTGGCAATTGGCATTGGGAGCACAAAAAGCCAACGCCGCACCGCAGATACTCCAAGTTATCAGCGGTCAGGATACGATCACGCTTAACGATTTGTTGATTGGCGACGTCTGGATTTGCGCCGGGCAATCGAATATGGCTTTCATGCTCAAAAATGATCGTTTCGCGGCGGCGACTTTGCCCAAAGCGGCTGTGCCTAACCTTCGGCTTTTAAATTGGCAACCGAATTTGTCGGTGTACAATGTGCCTTATAAAGTTGGCGAAATTCATAATTTGCAACCCGATCATTTCTACCGTCCGGCTGCCTGGCAGGCCGCTGATTCGAGCAGTGCGCGGGATTTTTCGGCGGCGGGATTTTACTTTGGGCAAATGGTCCAGCGCGAAACGGGCGTGCCGATTGGTCTCATTACTGTGGCCGTAGGCGGCTCACCCGCCGAAGCCTGGATGCGCCCGGAGGCGGTAGCGGGCAACGCGGAACTGGAGCCAATGTTTCGGGGCGATTGGCTTACTAACCAAAGCCTGGAACCCTGGTGCATAGAGCGTGGCCACCAGAATTTGGACCAACTACTGGCGACTGACCTCACGCTTCCCCACGATTCGCTGGGTGTAAATCATCCTTTCAAACCCGGATTCTTGTATCAGGCGGGCATCGAACCGTTACTGGGATTGTCCATCCGCGGTGTCCTGTGGTACCAAGGCGAAAGCAACGCGCTGAGTTTACGGCGCACTCAGCAACACGAACAGTTGTTTCCGGCGCTGGTGCGTGACTGGCGGGCGCAATGGAAGCAGGGAGATTTCCCCTTTTACTTTTGCCAACTCTCTTCGATCGGCACCGAAAAAGGCTACCAGTCGGAGTACTGGCCGGAATTTCGCGATAGTCAGCGGCGAATGGCGGATTCGATTCCCAACGCGGGTATGGCCGTCACGAGCGACGTCGGTCACCCCTCGGACGTCCACCCGACGGATAAAAAGACCGTGGGCGAACGGTTGGCGCGCGTGGCGCTGGCCGGTACATACGGAAAAAACATTGCCGCTCGCGGGCCTTCGCCCCAAAACATCCGGCAGCAAGGTGATCGTCTGGTGCTGACTTTTGAGAACACTTGTAGAGAACTGAAAACCAAAAATAACCAACCTCTGGCCGGATTCGAGCTGGAAGACCAGGCGGGTGTTCGCCATCCGGTACAAGCCGTTATCTCAGGAAATAAAGTGCTCATTACAAAGCCTGAAAACAGCGACTGGCAGTGGGTCCTTTACGGCTGGCAACCTTTTAGTGCCGGAAACCTGCAAAATGCGGCAGGGCTGCCCGCTTCTACGTTTCAAATAACAATCGACCACTCAATTAAAAAATAAAATCATGATCCAAAAAATTAAAGGCCTTGTGGCCGCTCCTTTCACGCCCATGCACGCCGACGGCAGTCTGAACCTTTCCATTGTGCCGCAATACGCTAAAATGCTGGCGTATAACGGCGTTAAAGGCGCGTTCGTAGCCGGTTCTACGGGGGAGGGCGTGTCGCTGACTTACGAGGAGAAGCGAGCTGTGATCAAAGCCTGGGGCGATACGTCCGAAGATTCGCTGTTGAAAATTGCGATGGTGGGTGGCAACTCGGTAGGGGAAATGCAGCAACTGGCGCAACTGTCGGAGGACTGCGGCTATGACGCCGTGGCGATCTTGGCGCCGCATTATTTCAAAATCAACAGCGCCGAAACCATTGCCCAAATCTGCCGGGAAGTTGGCGAAGCCGCGCCGAATACCGCCGTGTATTTTTACCACATCCCTGTCCTGACGGGAGTGAATGTTTCCATGGTACAGCTTTTGGAGTGTCTGGACGGCCAAATGGCCAACTTTGCGGGCATCAAATACACCCACCACGACATGATGGAATACAACCAATGCCTCAACTACGGTGGCGGGAAGTACGACATCCTTTGGGGATGGGACGAGGTATTCCTGGGCGGTATGGCGATGGGCGCGCGCGGTGGCGTGGGCAGTACGTTCAACTATGCCGCCCCGCTTTACCACCGCCTGATGGCTGCCTTCGACGCGGGCGATCTGGCGGAAGCGCGGCGGTTGCAGGAAAAGTCCATTGCCATTGTGAAACTGCTGGGCAAGTACGGCGGTATTTCGGTGGGCAAAGCCTACATGAAGGCGCTGGGCCTGGATTGCGGCACGTTCCGTTTGCCCGTCCGCAATATGAGCGAGGTGCAGTACGGGGAGTTTTTGCGGGATTTGGAGGAGATTGAATTCTTTGCCTACGCCTCAGAAATGCCGGAGGTTTATTCTTAATGAAAATTTTCTTGTTGAACATTTTTAATTTATTATGAAAATCACCAAGATCCACATCTTATTTCAGCTGACAATCAGCTTGCTAGCTTTATCTTCCCATGCCCAGACCGTCCGTTCACTGATTCCCCAACCGACCACGATAAAGGCGGAACCGGGCTATTTTACGCTTTCGCCGAAAGTAAAAATCAGTAGTTCGCCCACCTTTACCGATGTCGCTAAGCTATGGTCGGAGGAGGCGTTCGGAAAAGCATTATCAGTGAGCGCAATGCCAGGAAATGGCGCCGGTTCAGCCCAGGTAGTTTTTGAGCAAGAGAAAAACGCTAATGCTAAGGACGCTAACTCCGAAGGCTACCAACTCCGCATCGACCAAAACCGCATTCACCTGACCGCCGCCACCGTGGCGGGGGCGCAGCGCGGCGTGCAGACGCTACTGCAACTTGCCGATCTGCAACCGAACTCGCGACAACTGCCCGGCTTGGACCTAACCGACGAGCCGCGCTTTGGCTATCGGGGCATGCACCTCGACGTATCGCGGCATTTCTATGATCTGGATTTCGTCAAGCGCTACATCGACCTGATGGCGCTTTATAAATTCAACACCTTTCATTGGCACTTGGTCGACGGGGCGGGCTGGCGGTTAGAGATTGAGAAGTACCCGGCGCTCACGGAGCGGGCTGCCTGGCGTACCCACCGTACCTGGAAAGAGTGGTGGGCGAGTCCGCGCCATTACAGCCGCGAGGGTGACCCCAACGCCTATGGTGGCTACTATACCCAGGATGAGGCCCGCGACCTCGTGGCTTACGCCACCCGGCGGGGCATTACCGTCATTCCCGAGATCGAGATGCCGGGCCACTCCGAAGAGGTGCTGGCGGTTTATCCGAATTTATCTTGCTCGGGCGAGCCCTACGTCAACAGTGAGTTTTGCCTGGGCAACGACAGTACTTTTACTTTCCTGGAAGACGTGTTGACGGAAGTGATGGCCATTTTTCCTTCAAAATACATCCACATTGGTGGTGACGAAGCCAGTACCGAGGCCTGGAAAACTTGCCCCAAGTGTCAGCGTCGCATTAAGGAACATAACCTGGCTGATGAGCACGCGCTGCAAAGCTATGGCGTGCGGCGGGTAGGACAATTTTTGGAAAAGAAAGGCCGCAAGATGATTGGCTGGGACGAAATACTGCAAGGCGACACACCCGAAGCGCCGCTGGCTGAAGGGGCCACGGTGATGAGCTGGCGCGGTGAAAGTGGCGGTATTGCCGCCGCCCAAAAGGGTCACGACGTGATCATGACTCCCGGCGGCTACGTTTATTTCGACAGCTACCAAGCCAATCCCACCACGCAACCGGAAGCCATCGGTGGCTTTCTGCCCCTCCAAAGGGTGTACAGTTACGAACCGATTCCCAAGGAACTGACCACCGCCCAGGCTAAATATGTGCTAGGCGCACAGGCCAACATCTGGGGAGAATATATTCCTACAACGGAGCATTTAGAGTACATGGTTTTTCCCCGGCTGCTGGCCCTTTCGGAGGTAGTTTGGTCGGACTCGTCGGCGCGGGATTGGCCCGATTTTCAGGGCAGGTTGCAAGATCATTATCTTCTTTTGCAACGGCGCAATGTCAACTACTACCGTCCCGGCGTCGATCTGGAAATCCTGGCTGAGTTCCAGCCGAAAGAAAGCGCGGCCCGCGTAGAATTTCGCTCGGAGCAATACCAGCCCGAGATTCGCTATACGCTCGACGGCAGTGAACCTACCATTAAGTCAAATCGCTACGCGGGTCCTTTTTTGGTGAAGGAATCGGCCAGCGTCAAGGCGGCTTTATACCGCGATGGGGCGGTCATCGGTCCGGTGGCGGCACTGCCCGTAGATTTTCACAAGGCCCTCGGCAAACCCATCACGTATGGCATTCGTTACACCAAAAGCTATCCCGCGCAGGGCGATGGTACGCTGGTGAATGGCAACCGCGGCTCGTTCACCTACGGCGACCAGCAATGGCTGGGTTTCGAGGGAATTGATATGGACGTGACCATCGACCTGGAGAAAGTACAGCCTTTGCAGGATGTGCAGGTGGGACTCATGCAACTCACCGGCCCCGGCGTATACCTGCCGCGCTACGTGGAAGTTTCGCTCTCGACGGATGGCAAAACATTTTCCGCCCCGGTGCGGGTGGATCGTACGGTACCCGAGACGGTGGACTCGCTGGTGATCAAAGACGTGACCGTGCCACTGGACGGAAAGTCCGCTCGTTATATTCGGGTTTTTGCCAAGAATAATAAGGGATACATGTTCGCTGACGAAATTCGGGTGCACTGAGTGAAATTACTCACCTCAATTTGGGAAGGTCCCCCTTCATCGGGAACAGCAGCACTACTTTACGGCCCGACACGCGTTCCAGAATGGGCGTCAGCATTTTGCGGGCGTTTTCGCGGGTTTGGCCCAGAATCCCCATGTCCAGCGCCGACTGCCGGATTTGGCGCTCGGCTTGCTTATAGGCCTCCTGCACAAGTTGCGCTTCTTCCATAAAAGCGTATTCGGTGTTATAGACCTTGGAGCGGTCGTGGTCGATCTTGAAAAAGCATAGTTCCGGGTCGGGCAGG
>JBBSSJ010000243.1:0-7170 GCA_038242095.1 Cytophagales bacterium | reverse complement strand
CGCATTGAGGGTAGTGGCATGGTTGGGAAGCCCGTAATCAACCGCGTTCTTAATGTTAAAGGCGGGCATGCGGTAATTCTGGAATTCCGTGGCTTTGTCCTGCTGCTTTTCTTTGCTCAAGCGATCTTTCAGCGCTTGCTCATCCAGGTCTAAGGTAGATTGAGCGGGCAGCGTATCATACATGGCCAAAGATTTGTTAAATCCGCCATCACCGGGACCAGAAAGCGCCCCGTAACCTGACACGACGACTTTTTCCGGTACACGCTTATCTCTAAGCAGCGATCCGTTCAGTATTTGATTCGGCTCAGTGATTTGCACTTCTTTCAAATTTTTGAAACCTGCGGCGCGCGTCTCTGTATTGCGAGCCAAGAGTGGCGTGCTATCTATAACTTCGGCATCGCGCTCGCGGGCGGCGGTAAGCAGCACGACCAGGCCGACGAGTGGCAAAACAGCCAGGTACTTGCCCAGCGCCCAATTGGAATTTTTGTTTTTGTATAGCATGGCAATCCGGTTTTTCAAGAATTTAGGTTTAGCAAAATTATTAGTCAAGTTGTCGAAGGGATCGTCCAGGGCGTAATCCGAGATTGTTTTGGCGAAACAGCTGATTCGGGGCAGACAGGTTCGGTGGAGAAATATATGGATTTTCATAATAAGTTAACAATCAAGATCAATTCTTCACGCGCTAATTACCAAGCTTAAACACTATGGGCAAGTTGTATTTCACGGACATTGATTTTCCACGCATTTTCCCCGGAGTCCAGCGCGACATATTGTGTACCAGTCGCAAAGCCTCTTCATCTAATCCGTAGCCCAGCCATTTCAATACTTTGACATCTTCGAGGTAGCCCAGCTCGGTCACCACAAAAGTTATGAAAACTTTGCCTTCAATTTTAGCATCGCGGGCAGTCTTGGGGTACTTCGTGCTATCGGATAGGTATTTGAGCATAGCATTCCTGCCACCGGCAAACTCCGGGCTGTCTATGAAAACGCATTCAATAATACCATCGTTTTTTTGTTTATCGGAAGCAACGGACTGGCTTTTGCTGCCGGTCGATAGCAGAAAGATCGACAACAGAGTAAGACAGACTTTGATATAGCGCCAATACGCTTCCATAATTTAGGGTTTTTTAGTGGTAATCAAAACAACCCCATCGCGGCCTGGCTCGCCGAATTGGTCGATGGCTGGTTTGCCTTTGATTATTTCAATATTCTTGATGATACTCGGATGAAGGCCGCCCAGTTTCTGGTAATCCTTGTACACCGTATCATTCCAGATGAATACCGGCCCCTGGGATAGCGTGTCCGGGAATTGGATTGCCGCCGAGGCCATGGGATTCTGTTTCAGGCTAAAATTAATTGCCAGTTTAAAAGACATTTCAACTGTTTTATTATTTTGAATAGCGGGTACAAAAGTCGGCATGGAGAGCACGGCTTTCAGTACTTCTTCGTCGCAGCCGTATCCCAGGCTTTTGGTAATTATGGGCATTCGAACATAACCTCGTTTATTCACTACAAAGGATACTTCAATCGTCCCTTCCGCTTTATTTTCTCTGGCTTCAAGCGGATAGTCGACTGTCTCGGCCAGAAAACGGATCATCTCCATTTCTCCTTTGGGATATCCCGTGGGAAGCGCAAAAATTCTACCCATGATACTATCGCCTTTGAACATGAAAATATCCTCAAACATCGCTTCCAGCGTGAGCGCCGGGCTAGGGTAAGCCACGACCGAAACAGGCGTTAAAGCCACCGGCTGTACGGCCAGTTTGACAACCATGCGTTTCTGATTATTGATCGGCAGCATCACCCGCTCGAAGCTGGCGTGAAGTACACGAAGGCTATCCTCCGCTCCGACGCCCTTCACCGTGAATTAGCCCTCTTCGTCAGAGGAAGTATTGAGGTAAAGCCCTTCGTGCTGTACCTGCACAAAAGCGCCCGTAATGGGCCTGTCCTGGGCGTCGAAGACAAAACCTTCCAAGTCAAAGTTCTGCGCCCAGGCCATCGAGGAGGCAAAAAACAATAGCAAAATAAGTAAGGTTCTCATCGTTTTTAAATCTAACCATCAATACCGATACCGCGATCCCTCCTTATAATCCGTCGGCGATTTTACCGTTTTTTTGGTTATAATAAGTACCACGCCATTGGCACCACGAAAACCATAAGTACTTGTCGCCTTATCGCCCTTCAATATATTAACACTTTCAATGTCATTCGGGTTAATATCTTCCAGATAGGTTGGCTTTTCAATGGGAGATACTACCCCGTTCAGCACGATAAGCGGTTGCCCTGGACCATTGAAGCCGCCGCCCCGAATGGTTACTTTAACATCTTTATCAAAATCTTCTCCGGGCCGGAATGGGTGATACTTTAACGGGATCAGTTCATCTAACTTCTGGTTGGCGTCATTTTGCGTTTCGATGGCGGCAACTTCTGGCTCAGCGTCAATAATTTCAGTACTGGCAGGCTTTGCCACGCTAATTTCCTTTTTCTTCGGCAGCTCGAAACTAATCGGCAGGTTAAATTTAACATTTACTTTTTGGCCGTCTTCCCTGACGCCCGGACTCCAGCGCGGCATGGATTTGACGAGACGAATGGCTTCGGGATCGGTACCGAAACCCATGCCTTTCAGCACTTCGATGTCCTGCAAGCTGCCATCCGAATTGACGACGAAAGTCAGGAATACTTTGCCTTCCACCCTGGCTTTGCGCGCCGATTCCGGGTACCGCATATTGTCCGCAACGAATTTATACAAAGCTTTGACTCCGCCAGGAAACTCGGGGTTGGTGCGCGCGACGGTGTACACCGAATCCAGCCCGGACCCGTAGTTGGTTATAAGTTGATCCTCGAGCTCCTGCGCATCCGTGTCGTCGTCCTGAGAAAGCGGCGTCTCTTCGTTATTTTGCTTTTGCGAAGTAATATCTTCATTCTTTTTGCTTTCCTGCCCACAAGAGGCCGCCAGCAATGACACCGCGCCGACGATCAGGGCAGTAGCGGCGTACTTGCCCAGCGCCCAGTTAGAGTTTTTGGTTTTGTAGAGCATGGTAATTCGGTTTTTAAGGAGTTTAGGTTTTACAAAATTGTTAGTCAAACCGCCGATCGGAGCATCGAAGGCATAGTCCAGCAGGACACCGGCGGACGCGCGGAGCCGAGTGAAACTGACTTTGCGGAAGCGGGTGGGGGCGCTCATGATTTCGGCAGGTCAAACGTGATCGGCAGGTTGAACTTTACGTTCACCTTCTCGCCCTCGGTATTCATGCCGGGCTTCCATTTGGGCATAGCCGAAACGACCCGAATCGCCTCCTCATCGGTGCCAAAGCCCATGCCTTTCAGGACTTTGATTTGCGTGATTGATCCGTCGGCCAGTACCACGAAAGTCAGGAATACCTTGCCCGATACGTCGGCCCGGCGGGCGGCGGCGGGATACTCGATATTATCCTGAATGAACTTGTACATCGCGTTGAGACCGCCCGCAAACTTGGGATTCGTGCGGACGACCGTGAAGACGGGATCCGTAATGTAGTTGGGGAGAAGTTGGGTTTTTCCGTACAATACTATGTGAACCTGCCCGGTATCGGCCGAAACCCATTGTGCCTCCGACGGCTTATCAGCCCTTTTTTCAACCATCACCACCTCGACGGTGCCTTGTTGTTTGATTTTTGCTGATGCCGTTTTGTAACCCATGAAATTGAAATCCAATTCGCCGCCTACCGGAACAAAAACCCTATACTGTCCCTGATCCGTTGTAATAGTGCCCATCTGCGTGCCTTTTATTACCACAGTTGCGCCGGACAGCGGCATTCCAGCGGCATCCGTTACTTTTCCTTCTACGAGTAGGTCTTGGTTATCCTCGGGAATGGCTTCGACGGTCTTGGACTTTTCATCGGCTTTTTGCTTGCAGGAAGCCGACATCAGCGACACGAAGACGATAATCATGGCCGCGGCGGCGTACTTGCCCAGTGCCCAATTTGAGTTTTTGGTTTTGTAGAGCATGATGATTCGGTTTTTAAGGAGTGAAGCATTTAGGAAAGGATTGGTGAGCCCTACGGCCTTAGGCGTCGCCCTGGCGTAGGAAAGCATAAATTCGGCGTAGCGATCGCGTGGAGCAGCGGCTCCCGGCGCGGCGTTCCAGGCGCATACCTCGCGGTCGGCCAGGTACTCGTGGACTTGTTGCAGCGATTTCTTGTAGAAAACCAAAACCGGATTGAACCAGAAGAATACCCGCAGTACTTCCACTAGCAGCACATCCCAGCTATGCCGCTGCCGCACGTGCGCTAGTTCGTGGCACAAAATCGTGTCGAAATTCTCCTCGTAATCACGGCGGGTAATGACAACAGATTTCAGAAAAGAAAAAGATCCGGGCGACGCTTCGTCCGGCGTGGATACGTCCGGCGCAGCTTCGTCCAATGAAGCCTCACCCAGCAAATGCAGGTGATACGCTCCCATATCCAGCGCCTCGGTTTGTTGAATAAAAGTACTAAGCCGCCGAAGCTGACGAATCAGCCGCCCGGCCATAAACACTACGCCCAAAACATACCCAACCATCAGCCATGCTACCAAGCCCCGACCCGGCGCGGCCGGTCCAGATGCCTCCGAGGATTCCGGCGTAGTTGTCGTCACGATCCCCTGTTCCGCTTCGGCAAGTTCCGGTGCAGCAACTTCGGCCGGTGGCGTCAGGTCATATTCGGCAAATAGCGACGGCAAAGCAATGTTCGGCGCAAAGTCGGGGTAGGGCACCAGCGGCAACACGAACGCCAGCAGCAGTGAGCCGAGCAAATACGCCCGGTTCCAGGCAAAAAACGTATGACGGCGCAGCAGTAACCAGTAGCAGCCGTAAAGCAGCAGCAGAAACATGTTCACTTGGGCGAAGTAGTTCATCTGGGTTAAGGGTCAAAAGGTCAAGGGTTAACGTCTCCGAGGAAGCGGAATTTAGGGTACAGCGTATCAGGTTGCGGCCGGGCCTTATCAGGAGCGTATCTGGGAATTAATTGTCCTAAATTGATCTCGTCAGTATTCCATTTTTCTTCTATAATCCAAGGATAGACGTGTACGACCGATGAATCAGAAGCGCCTGTCTTCGCCAAAACCGCGTTGACTACCTGATCGCCTTTTACTTTTACGCTGATCGCTTGGTGGATTTTTGAGCCAAAAACGAAGTCGCTGCTCACAGGAATTGTGGCTTCGTACTGGCCAAATTTGTCCGTCAGAAAAAACATTTTGGCATCGGCAACTTTTACCAAAAAATCGGGTAGCGGCCGGTTGTCAGTATCCACGACGACGCCCTTCACTTTTATCTTTTCGGTAGCTTGGTCAAGGATTTGCGGTAATAAGGCGGGTTTGAAAGCCATCGACCCGGCTATAAGGCCAACCAGAACAACCACGGCCAGGTACTTGCCCAGCACCCACTGTGAATTACGGGGTTTATACAGCATAGCGATTCGGCTTTTTAAAAGTGTAGGATTGGAGAACTGGTTGGTCAGGTTTGCTACCGGTTTGCCAATCGTTAGACCGCCGAGTAATATGCCATGTGGATACTTGTCCCGAGCCCAATTGAAGTTTTTGCTTTTGTTCAGCATGATAGACAAGCGTTTGAGATTGAAAAAAGGAAGCACTAGTTTTTTGATCCGATGTTCTTACCAAGACCAAAAGCGATCGGCAAACGATAGCGCACGTTCAAAGAATTGCCGTCCTGCCGGCCGGGTGCCCACCGGGGCATCAGCGCCATCACTCGCAAAGCTTCTTCGTCGATCCCAAAACCTAGTCCCTTGAGGATAATGATGTCCTTGATTTTCCCATTGGTCGTCACCACGAAACTCAGATATACCCTACCCCGCACATTTGCTCTGGCGGCGGCTTTAGGATATTTCATGTTTTTACTTAAAAAACTGTCTAGCGCTAGTCTGCCACCTGGAAACTCGGGCTGCCGCTCTACGACCGTGAACACGGGCTCGCCGTTGTAGGTCGAAGCTTCGACAGTCGCTTGCAGAATTTTGCCATCAGCGGCCGGGGTACCAATTACGCGGGTACTTTCCCGGCCTTTGCCCGGCGTCATACTCACCACAAAAGCTACGCTATTGTACTTGGAATTGACGTCGATAAGCTGATCTTTGAAACCATCCGACTTCACCAGCAGTTTACCGCCCGTCGGAACATTCATTTTGAACTTCCCTTCCGAGTCGGTGAACGTACCCCGCGTGGTACCCTCCACCGCGATACCTACCCCCGGTAGCGGCTTGCCGTCCGCATCCTTCACGATTCCCTGTACGTCTGCCATCTCATTAGCTTGCTTTGCGCTTTTACCCTTGGCTGAGGACAGCGAATCGCGCTCGCAGGAAGTGATTGCAAATGATGTAAAACTCATAACCAGGGCAATGACAGCGTACTTGCCAAGCGACCGATTCGCGTTTTCGTAAAGCATGGTTTTTGAGGGGTTAGGCTTGAAAAAGAGATTCTTAAAGGATTAACGTCGACTTCATTTCTTTGTCGTAGAAAGCTCGATTACGCCGTTGGCACCTTTGTCGCCGTAAAGTCTTGCCGCATCGTCTCCGGTACGGTACACAAGGCCCTTTATTAAGCCAGACTTGAAAACTGGCCTGGGGTTATCATTCTTCACCTCTTTTCCGTCCAACATGATGATAGGTTCCGTGGGACCAGCGGGTAGTTGAAAGGCAGACTTGTCCGCAGAAGTGAACACCACGAGTTCTCTAGGCGGTGGCGGTGGGGCAGTTTGTCCGACTTTCTCGTCGCCGTCTAATTGAAAAGCAATCGGCAAGTTATACCGCACATTTACGGCCCTACCGCTTTGCATCCCGGGCTTCCACTTTGGCATTAATTTCACTACCCGAACGGCCTCGGAATCGGCTCCAAAGCCCAATCCTTTTAGAATTTGGATATCTGTAATCTCGCCAGTTGCAGTCACTACGAAATTAACGAATACTTTACCGGATACGTTGGCTTTGACGGCCGCTTCGGGATATTTAATATTTTCACCTAAGTACTTGAATAATTCCTGAGTACCGCCGGGAAATTCAGGGCTTTTTTCGACAACTGTAAAAATTGCGTCGCCTTGGTACTCCGCGGTTTGTACTGTTACCTTCATGGATTGCTTATCCGCTGATGGTGAAAATGTTACGTTACCGGGCCTCCCGCCTTTGGGTGACATGGTGATGTCATAGT
>JBBSSJ010000242.1:0-7175 GCA_038242095.1 Cytophagales bacterium | reverse complement strand
GGGGGCCAGCGCGGGACTGTACCGCGAATCACTCAATTTCAACCTCCTACGCCCCGATCAGTCGGGAGACCCGCTTATTGGTTCGGGCGTGGTGGCCGAGTCGCAGCCGGATGTCAACGTGGGCTTACGCTATGAGGCGACGGGGTATTACGTGGGGCTGTCGGCGAATCATCTGGTTCCGTCGAAGTACCGGTTTGGAACCGATTTGGGTAACAGCCCTCTGAAGCCGGTCTATTATCTCAATGGTGGGCTTACGCTCGAAATCGGGTATTTGCTCGAAGTGCAGCCATTCGCTCTGATCAAAACCGATCTGGCTTCTTTCTCGGCCGAGGGCGGCGCGATGGCGACTTACAACAAGCGGTACTGGGCGGGGTTGAGTTACCGTTCGCAGGATGCTGCCATTATTATGTTGGGCGTCAACATGCTATCCGATCAATCGTTACGGTTATCGGGTGCGTTTGATTTCGTGGTGGGTGGTGCGAGCGCCAAGTCGCCTTCTTCGTATGAGGTAATGCTCTCCTACCAGCTGCCTGCTCCTAAACTAGGCAAGAAGACCATCGTCAGAACCCCTAGATTCAGGTTTTAGAAAAAATTAAGTACGTTCTGGAATCGTTTTTCCATTTCTGGCGTAGTTGTTGTTATCCTTTGAAGCAGTCAAAACTTATATTCGACGAAATTTTCGAAAATAGTGTCTTTTCATACCAACCCGATACGGAATTCGTTAGGAAAAAGTAAGAAACCCAGCAAGACACCAAGGCTTTTTATACATATACTAGACTAACCAGCAGAATCGTTTCTACACGAATGACAATCAATAACATAGCGCAAGGCAATATGAATATCAATGTTTTCTATCGAAATGGCGCCAAAAGCCTGCTTATTGTCACCACAATCATGCTCATGCAGAGTTGTGGTTTCATCAAGGAGAAATTTGGCAAGGGGGGAAAGGGAGATGTTGGCGTAGCCAATGGTGAGATCGTTGCCACCGCGCGAAAAGGCTATCGTCAGACCACACCCGGCGGTATGGTAGCCATTCCATCCGGCTCCTTCATCATGGGCCAAGCCGATGAGGACCTGGCCGCTACGATGACTAACATGAACAAGCGTGTGACCATCAGCTCCTTCTACATGGACGACACCGAAATCACCAACCACGAGTACCGGCAGTTCGTCGATGCGCTCATGGTTGACTCTATTTCAGTGCTGGGCGAAGAGGAAATCATGACGAAGTACTACCCCGACACGACCGTTTGGAAAAAAGACTTCGCTTACTCAAACGGCGACCCGATGGTCGAATATTACTACATGCACCCTTCGTTCGACACGTATCCCGTGGTGGGCGTGAGCTGGACGGCGGCGCAATACTTCTCCCAGTGGCGTACTAATATTTACAACGACTACCGGGCGCAGGAAGGCATCTTCAGATCACCTTCTTTCCGTTTGCCCACCGAGGCAGAATGGGAATGGGCGGCTCGTGGCGGACGTCAGGGTGCCAAGTATCCCTGGGGAAATCCTTATACTATGAACGGCAAGGGCTGTTTCCTGGCTAACTTCAAGCCACAGCGCGGTAACTACGACGCCGACGGTTATCCCTACACCGCTCCTGCTAACGCCTACAACCCCAACGAGTACGGCCTGTACAACATGTCAGGCAACGTATCCGAGTGGACGCTGGATGCTTTTACCGAAAACGCTAACGTGATCGAATGGGACATGAACCCCATGAACGACGACCCTACCGAACCCCGCAAAGTAATCAAAGGTGGCTCCTGGAAAGACGTAGCTTACTTTCTGCAAACGGGTACCCGATCGTACGAATTCGAAACGCAGCAACGGGCATTCATTGGCTTCCGTTGCGTAATGGACAATACCGACGGAAGGCGCGGTGCGGCAAGCGGCAAGCGACGCTAAACAATAATCTTCACGGAGGAAGCAGCGAAATCGCTGCTTCTTTTTTTCGGATCAAATTTCCCTTTTCACCTTTCAATTAATTAATAACAATCAGTTTTTTTATGGCTAACAAAAACGGCTCAAATCTTTTCTTTGATAAAGTACTGCCAACATTGTATAGTGCGGGTGCCGCAGTGGTTATTCTGGGTGCCTTGTTCAAGATTCAACACTGGGAAGGTGGTAGCGAAATGCTCACTATCGGTCTGGGTACCGAGGTAGTTATCTTTCTGATGTATGCTTTCCAAACTTTTGTGCAACCCACCGAAAGGCAGCCTTCCTGGGAGCGCGTGTACCCCGAATTGGCCGACAACTACGATGGCCCCGTAGCCGTGCGTACGATGGGTCCTGCCGCTACCGGTATCACCGCCAATATGGATGCGATGATGGCCAACGCCAAGATTACCCCTGACATCTTCGATAATCTTGGTAAAGGCTTCCGTAGCCTGACCGATAGCGTAAACAAAATAGGTGACCTCACCGACGCCACCGTGGCTACCAACGATTACGCCAAAAACGTCAAGAATGCGTCCAACGCCATCAGCGACATGAATAAGTCGTACGGTGTAGCGATTACGGCGATGTCGTCGATGGCCGACGCCACCAAAGACGCCCAGGCATATCGTGAGCAGTTCCAAACAATCACCAAGAACATGGGTGCGTTGAACGCCGTGTACGAAATGGAATTGCAGGACACTACCAAGCACCTCAAAGCAATGAACGCTTTCTACGGCAATCTTACCACGGCGATGTCCAACATGTCGGAAGCCACGAAGGAATCGCAGGTGTTCAAGGCCGAAATCGGCAAACTGAACGGTAACATTACCTCGCTCAACAACGTCTACGGCAACATGCTGTCGGCTATGCGTGGCAACGCCTAAGCGGGATTACTGAACAGCTCAAACTAATATAACCTCACCCAATAACGACCCCCTATTTTTATGGCAGGTGCAAATGAAACGCCGCGTCAGAAGATGATCGGGATGATGTACCTCGTATTGACCGCCATGCTTGCGCTGCAAGTGAGTTCGGCCATCATCGAGAAATTCATCCTCCTGAATAATTCTCTTGAATTGTCTTCCGGCGCAGCTAATAAGTTGAATCAAGAAACTATATTGAGAATAAAGGCCGCCGTCGATAAGTCGGGCAATCGCGCTGCCGACATGGCGGTAATGAAGCAGGCCGACGAAGTCCGCAAAGAAACGGCAGGCATCATTGGCGAATTGAGCGCCCTCAAACAGGAGATTATCACCTTTGCCGGTGACGGCATCAAAGAGGACGGTAGCATCAAGAACCCACAGGAAGAAGAAAAAGTGGCTCGCTTGATGATTGGCGGAGGCGACAAGAAAAGCGGTAAAGCGTATGCCTTAAAGCAAAAGCTAAATGAATTCACAGCGCGGCTCAATAAGTTCAGCCCCGAGCAATTTCAGCCGCTGGCCCTCGATGCCAACGAAGACCCCATTTCGAAAAAGAACGCCGATCAGCGTAACAAGGACTTTGCGCAACTCAACTTTGCTCAAACACCCGTAGCAGCCGCTTTGGCAGTATTGAGCCAAAAGCAAACTGACATCCGCCGGATGGAAGGTGAAGTGCTGAATTACCTTGCCGGTAAAGTAGGTGCCGCCGATATTAAGTTCGACCGCATTCTGGCCCGTATCAGCGCCGAGAATAAAACGGTAGTAGCCGGTACCAAGTACAAAGGAGAAATGTTCATTGCGGCTTCGGCCTCGGGCATTTCGCCCCGTATGAGCCTAAATGGCGCTCCGGTACGCGTTGAAAACGGCATTGGTATTATTGAGTTTACGGCACAAGGCGGTGCTTACGGCAAAGACGGCCTCGTTAGAAAGCTCTTGAGCGGTATCATCTCCTTCCCTACCCCATCGGGCCGGGATACAACGGTGCGTCTGGAACAGGAGTACTTCGTAGCCAAGCCGGACTACCAAATCGAAACCGGAACGTTGCCTCCCTTGTATTTGGGTTGTGCCAACAAGCTGAGTGTGGTAAGCCCGGCGCTTGGCGCACTTTGGGCTCCCTCGTTTGCGGCAGATGGTGCGGAAATAATCAACGGTCAGAAAGGTAAGATTACGGTTGTTCCAAACAGCCGTCAGGTCTCACTGCGGGTAAGCAATCAAGGCAATCTGTTGGGAACCAATATTTTTAATGTGCAGCGGGTACCAAAGCCTACGCTGGAACTGCGTGTCAACGGTGGTGCTTACGACGATCGTCGGGGTATTTCAGCTTCGGCAGCGCGCTCTATTCAGGTGTTAGCGATTGCCGATGAAAGTTTTAAAAACTTCCTGCCTGAGGATGCCCGATACCGCGTCTCGCAGATTCAAGTGTCACTGGCGCGGGGCACACGGCGCGTTGCTGGCCCGCTTACCCTTAACGGGGGTGGTTCGATTTCATCTCTAGCGCAGAACGCCCAGCCGGGTGATCGCTATGTAATCGAGATTCTGAATGTACAGCGCCAGAACTTCAAAGGGACTGTCAGCGAAGTTGAAATGGGTAAACCTACGCTTCCCATAAATCTTAACTGATCCTAAACGATACATACTGAGTGTGTGGTGAAATCGTTATAAAGCAGTAAATAGAAAAACAACAGCACAATGAGGATAAATGGAAAAATAGTGGCGCTGTCGCTGGTGTCGATGGCCCTGGGTGCTACCGCTGTTCAGGCGCAAGAGCGTGACGAAACTAAGATGAATCAGTTGTCGGCTCGTCCTATTGACGATAACGACATCCTGATGAAAAAGACGCTTTGGCGCCGGATGGATTTGAAAGAGAAGCAGAATATGCCGATGTTCTCTGTGAACAACGAAATTACGCGATATCTTTTGGAAGCTACCAAAGCCGGATTGATAACAGCCTACGTTAACGATTCGTGTCTCACTGAGCTTACGCCCGAGAACCTGCACAAGAAGCTTTTGATTCCAAATCAGATAGGCGGTTTCTCCCAGGAAGAAATCGATGCAGGCTTTGGCCAACCGGCTACCGGTGCTACGGATGATGGCAGCTGGGGTGATGCGCCCAAGCAGCCGGCCGCAAAGCAACCCGCTACTGCTGACGAGGGCTGGGGAACGCCAGTCAAAGAAACCAAGAAGGAAGAACCGGTGGACGACGGCTGGGGACCACCGGTGAAGAAAAAGGCTACGCCAAAAAAAGGCGCAAAAGTAGCGATGGCACCCGCCGAAGCACCCAAGGATACCGTGAAGGCGCCCGATCCATTCGATCAGCAAATGATGGTCGCTGCCGCTACGGAAGAGGAATTTTTCCCCAAGCAACTTAGCCTGTTGGAATTAAAAGAGGATTGGACTTTCGACAAGAAGCGCTCACGGTTGTACATGGACATCCAAACGATCTCGATTGTACTACCCGCCAGTGAAAATACGACGACTGGTCTTGAGATTCCCATTGCTTCTTACAAGTACAAAGACCTGGAAAGGCTCTTCCGCAGTGAGCCTAAGAAGTACATCTGGTACAACACCCAAAATACCGCACAACACAAAAATCTGGCTGACGCTTTCGATTTGCGCTTGCCTTACGGACGCATCACCAAGTTCTCCAATGCGATGGACCAATCCTTTATCGACATCTACGAAGGCGAAAAGAAGGGTCTTATCAAGTCACTTCAGTACGAGCAGGATTTGCTGGAACTGGAAAGCAGCATGTGGGAATATTAATTTAGTTGAAAATGGCCTTTTATCTGGCTAACAATTTGAAAGGAGCGCTTCGGCGTTCCTTTTTTTGTATGAAAGGGTTAATGGAAAATCACGTACGGTTATTTCACAATGAATTTAATTACTTGAAATTCAATCTAGTGCCGACCTAACGCCTAATAACCTAATACCTAACACCCTTTTCCACACGTGGCTTCGTACTTTTGTCAAAAATCTTCTGAAATAATATTTACCTGATTCATGAAAAAAATAATTGTCGTTTGTCTAAGTGTCCTGATGTTGAATTTACCCGCGGCTGCCTGGGGGGTAACGGGTCACCGCGTCGTGGGACTAGTTGCGCAGAATCATCTCGACAAGCGCACCAAGCGTAAGATCGCCGCCGTCCTGGACTGCAATTCGCTGGCGGAGATAGCTAACTTTATGGATGATGTGAAATCCGACACGCTCTACAACCACACCCACGACTGGCATTGGGTTACAATCCCAGAGGGGCAGACCTACGAGCAAACTACCAAGAACCCGAAGGGCGACATCATCATGGAGATCACGGAAATCACCGCCGCGCTCAAATCCCGCACTCTCTCCCCCATCGCCGAATCCGAGCATCTGAAATTTCTCGTTCATTTAGTCGGCGATCTGCACCAGCCGCTGCACGTCGGCGACCGCGACGATCAAGGTGGTAACCGCGAGCGGGTCACGTGGTTTGGCCAGAACTCCAACCTTCACCGCGTGTGGGACAGCGACATGATCGAGGGCAAGCAACTCAGCTACTCCGACCTAACGGGCTTCCTGAATGAGCCATCCAAGGCGCAAATTAAGCAATGGCAAGCCATGAGTACTTTGGAATGGGCGGCCGTCTCGCAGGGTCTATTACCCCAAGTATACACTCTACCCGAAGATAAAAAGCTGGGCTATCGCTATTCCTACGAAAACTTTGATACCGTGCAGCAGGTACTAATGCAAGCGGGCATTCATTTGGCGGGGGTTTTGAATGATATTTATGGGTGATTATTTCAAAAACCGAATCAGCAAAATTTCGATAAGTAAAAACACCAGCGCCGCAATCAGAAAGTACTTCCACAGGCTGGTGCCCAAATTTTGATCTTCAAATTCGCGGGCGAAAGCGGCATCGCTGATTTTATCAAACACCTGCACGTTTTTCTTACCCGAAAAAGCCGCCCGCAGTTCGTCGGGCGTGTAGTATTCGAGCTTCGATTCGCTGTTGTCGTGGTTGAGGGCCAGGAGTTGCTCGGTTTTGTCATCGTTGACGAGCGCATAGTATCCGGCCTCCACCGACTGATCTTCGCTGAGCTGGTTGCTTTTGGGTAATTCCAGGATCAGTTGGTTGCCATTCAACCGTTGCACCGGGATGATTTCGGTTTTGTCGCGGCGAAGCCTGTACACGGCGTTGGGATTGGGATCGCTGACCGTGATCGCCAGGCTACTCTCGCCGAAAGAGTAAGCCGAGCGTTGCGCCCGAACACTCAGTGCGGCCATTTTATACATTACGGGCACGAACAACGCGTGTTGCGCCACGTTGCCGTAGGCCGC
>JBBSSJ010000241.1:0-7205 GCA_038242095.1 Cytophagales bacterium | reverse complement strand
GCGGGGGCTTCGGCCATTTCCTGCACCAAACTGTACCTGGCCCTCGGTGCCACGCCCGCCAACATCGCGATGTTCGACCGTGAAGGCCACCTCAATAGCGAGCGGGACGATCTGGACGACATGAAGAAAATGTTCGTTACAGAAAGCGTTTTCGCTAACCTGGCCAAAGCAATGGCCGGGGCCGACGTGTTCCTGGGGCTGTCCGTAGCCAACGTGGTGAGCCAGGATATGATTCGTTCGATGGCCGACAACCCCGTTGTCTTCGCAATGGCTAACCCTGACCCCGAAATTTCGTATCCCGATGCCGTTGCGGCCCGCCAGGACATCATCATGGCGACCGGCCGCTCTGATTATCCCAACCAAGTCAACAACGTCCTCGGCTTCCCTTACATATTCCGGGGCGCATTGGACGTACGAGCGACGGAAATAAACGAAGCTATGAAGCTGGCCGCCGTGAAAGCCCTGGCCGAGCTGGCCAAGCGCCCGGTCCCCGACATCGTCAATATGGCCTATAACGAGGCCAGCCTTTCCTTTGGTCGCAACTACATCATTCCCAAGCCCGTCGACCCGCGTCTGCTCACCACGGTGGCCCCGGCCGTAGCGCTGGCCGCCATGGATAGCGGCGTAGCCCGTGAGCCCATCACCGATTGGGACCTGTATGAGCAACAACTTTCCAGCCGTTTGGGTGGCTACGAAAGACTATCGCGCGTCATTATCAACAAAGCTAAATCGGCTCCAAAGCGGGTAGTCTTCGCCGATGCCGAGAACATCCAGGTACTCAAAGCCGCCCAGCAAGTGCGCGACGAGGGCATAGCTTTTCCGATTCTGCTGGGAAACACGGAGGCCATCAGGGCGCTCATTCAGGAACACAAGCTGGATTTGGAAGAAGTTCAGATCATCGATCCCCGCGCCCCCGAGCACGCGGAATCCATCGAGCGTTACGCCAATATCCTGTACAAGAAACGGCAGCGAAAAGGACTCACCCCCACCGAAGCCCGCCGAACGATTTACTACCGCAACTATTACGGGGCCATGATGGTGGAGACCGGCGAAGCTGATGCTTTCATCTCGGGCCTCACCCGAACCTACCCCGATACCATTCGCCCGGCTTTGCAGGTGATCGGCAAGGAGGATGGTACCCGCCGGGTGTCGGGCATGTACATCCTGCACACCCCGCGGGGCCCGCTGTTTTTCTCTGACACGACGGTCAACCTTGACCCTACGGTCGATGAACTGGTGGAAATTACCGAGTTGACGGCCCGTAGCATCGAGCGGTTCAACATCAAGCCGCGCATCGCGCTGGTGACCTACTCTAACTTCGGAAGTGCCCAGGGTAAAGACGCTGAGAAAATGCGCGAGGCAGTGACCATTCTCAAGAAAAAGCATCCCACGATGGTCGTGGATGGTGAAGTACAAGCGCACTTGGCGTTTGATACGGAGTTACTGAAGGAAAATCATCCATTCAGCGAATTAATCGATGGTGGCGCCAACACCCTTATTTTCCCCAACTTATCGGCTAGCAACATCGCCTACAATCTTTTAAAGGAGGCAGCCCAGCTTGAAACGATTGGACCCATTCTATTAGGTTTAAAAAAGCCGGTACACGTATTGCAGTTGGGAAGTTCGGTGCGCGAAATCGTCAATATGGTGGCGATCGCCGTAGTGGAAGCGCAGATAAAGGCCTGAATCAGGCCTTTATCTGGCCATGATGGTGCTGGAAAGGCTGACGGTAATTGCTCGTTTAGGAATATTGTTAGTGTTGATGAGTAGCTGCTTGATCATGTCGAGGTGCGAGAACGTGAGCATGTGACCCGCTTTGGGGATGGTAATGAATTGTGACCGCAGGTTTGGGATCTCTTTCTTGGCAAACTCGATGTTTACCGGATCCCCGATAACGTCCCGCCCGCCCTGAATGACGACAACCGGCATGGTGAGTTTGGGCCAAACGTGCAGCATTTTCTTTAACTCGGCGGCGTGGGCGTATTTCTCGGCCGTGGCGGTATTGAATTCTTTGGGTAAAAATAGCTGGACGAATCGACTGCGGCCAATTTTGGAAAACCAGTAGAAACGTTCCCGTTCCGGATCGATAACCGGCGACACCAACACAAGCTGTTTTATTTTTTCGGGTGCCATCGCGGCCATCGTGGCCGCAATCGGTGCTCCATAAGATCGACCGAGAACGATCGCCGGTTCGTTGGATTTGTTCATTTCCAGCACGGGCATCAGGCATCTGGCCTGCATCTCGATGCTGCGCACCGGCCGTCGCTTTTTAAGCCAGGAATTACCATAGCCCAGGCGGTCCACTGACACGATGTGGAATTTTTTCTGCAACAGCGTGTCATCCAGCATATTCATATAACCCCACCAAGCACCCGGCGCGCCGTGGATGAGCACTAGCAACGGCAGGGTATCCGCGCCCGTACTGGCTACCTGGATGCACAGCGAGTCGTTTTCGATGCGTTGGATTTTGGGCTTAGCCATATTGGCGTAGTGACGACGTACCTCGCGGGAGGTAGTGCGGTACTTAGCGAAGCAGGAAGAAAGCAGGAACACGCAGCCCAGCAGGTACCGGGTAGATTTAGTTATCATGTAAGCGTCAGGGAGTTTTCCGATTGCTTATGCTGCACCAGCGCTATCCGGCACATCCAATCGGTAATAAATATAAGGAAAATAATACAATTATTGTTCCAATCTGTGGGTAAAAAGGGATTTTACCGTACAATCATTTTTCTAAAAATCGTGTTCAGTAAAAACGGTTAGTTTTTTGCCCCCATCGTTAGCCAGTATAGTAGCCTATGGACCAGGAAATTCGTAACGCTTTTTTTACCCAAATTACCAGGCAGAATCACAATTATCGCTATCGACTGCCTTCCAAAACTAACGCGGGGCGCTTCTTGCACCGGCTTCTGGATTTTATGTTTCCCATTAGTCTCGACTGCCGGGAATACGAGGGCCTCGGGAATCTGGAAGTTATTCAGCAGGAAATAGAGCAGCAGTTGGAGTGTCTGCTTCGGCCCCTGGGTGCGCAACTCCCCAAAGGAAGTGCGGTACTGGCGGCGGAGTTTTTCGATGGATTGCCCAAAGTGTTTGAACTATTGATCCTCGATGCACAAGCCATTACCGATAACGACCCGGCCGCCGTTGGTATTGAGGAAGTAGTGGCAGTTTATCCGGGCTTCATGGCGATCGCTACTTACCGCATTGCCCATTTGCTGGCAAAGTTGGCCGTACCATTGCTTCCCCGGATGCTGACCGAATACGGCCACGGCCTAACAGGCATCGACATTCATCCCAATGCGACTATCGGGCATTCTTTTTTCATCGACCACGGCACGGGTGTAGTCATCGGCGAAACGACTAAAATCGGTAATCACGTCATGGTTTACCAGGGCGTGACCCTGGGCGCTACCCACGTAGCTAAATCACTAGCCAATGTCAAGCGGCACCCAACAATCGACGACCGGGTGGTCATATATGCCAATGCCACGATTCTGGGAGGCGATACCGTCATAGGCCACGACTCAGTGGTGGGCGGCAGTACCTGGATCACCAGGAGTGTTCCGCCCCATTCACAAGTCTATCATCAAAGTAAAGTGGAAATACGGGAGCAACTTGCCTAGGCGATTTGCCTCCTTTCAGGTAAATTCGTACCCCAAAAACTCACATAATACCCCGTACGAAGCGTCGGACGCCTTCCATGTAGATCGTTTCGGCTTGGGCGAAAGCGTTTTGGGGTTGGGTGGTCATCGTAATGGAGATGAAGCCGTACGTCAGGCACCACCATTCGTAATAGGTCTTCGTGACGGACGCGGCGGCCTTGGGCCGAAGCGTGGCGATCATTTCCCAAACTGGATTACCCGTGATGTCCATTTCCTTCTGGTACACCTGTTTCGATTGGCAGTAAGCTCCCTCCTGATTGAACATTACCTGAAATACTTCGGGCTGCTCGGTTGAAAAATTCCAAATGGCCTGTGCTACCTCAGTCAGTTGTTTTTCGGGATTTCGGTAAAGGTTTCTAATGTGCTCATACGCGTCGTTAAGCGTCTTAAACCCATTGATTCTAATGGTTTCCAGCAACTTATCTTTACTATCAAAGTACTCGTAAAGTATGGGCGGGCTGTATTCGATGATATCGGCAATCTTTCGGATCGAAACGGCCTGCCAGCCATCTTCCCTGGCAATTTCGCAGGCAGTTTTGAGTATATCGCTGCGCACCTGATGTTTGAGGCGTTCGCGTCTTTCTACGATTCCCATAGAAGCCGTGTATTTAAGGTTTTATGAATGGATTGAAGCGTCTTGCATCAAATATAAGAAAAGCAGCAAGTTTTCCAAACACCGTTAATCAATTGAACGACCGTAGGATTAGCGCTAATAAAAGCCCAAATTGGGTTTTTAAGGCTCAATTTGGGCTAAATGCACTTTACAGTGCTTTAAGGGAATCTTTAATTTTATCGAAATCGGGAAGTTCGCCTGCGCTATCGAGGACTTCGGCGTAGGCCACCTTACCCTCTTTGTCTATCACGAAAGCAGCCCGCTTGGCAACGCCCTTCAAACCCATCACAAATTCCTCATAGTAGGCACCGTATTCCGGCGATACTTCCTTATTGAAATCCGACAGCAGGTCGAAATTATAATCCTGTTCTTCCTTGTACTTAGCCAGGGTAAAAGGAGAATCGACTGAGATTCCTACCACCTTAGCTCCCATATCCGTGTAACTATTTAAGTCATCCCGCATGGTACACAATTGCTCCGTACAAACGCCAGTAAAAGCCATCGGAAAAAAGTGAATCACTACGGGGCTACCCTTCATTTCGGATAGGGAGATTTCCTTTTTGTCAGTATTGAAAAGCTTGAAATCGGGGGCAGAATCGCCTTTTTTAATGCTCATCATTGTATTCCGTTTTTTTGGTTAAAATGGTTTTACTAAGTTTAGGCAAAAAGCCGGGCCAATCAAAATTCAGATTCCGCATCAAGCCCGCAATTCACAAAATTTACCCAAATCTCTATGCGTAATTATTGGGGAGTTGACCTCGGCGGCACCAAAATCGAGGGCGTCATTCTGTCGGCAGCCAATGCTGACGCCGTGGTATACCGCCATCGAATCGACACCGAAGCCGAGCAAGGTTACGAGCATATCGTTGGCCGAATCGTCGAACTTATCAGCATCATGCAGGCCGAGTCAGGTTACCGGCCCGATGCCATCGGCATTGGTACGCCCGGTTCGATGGACCCCAGGCTGGGCACCATGAAAAACAGCAATACGACCTGCCTGAACGGTCGGCCGCTGCCTGCCGACTTGCAGAAGCAATTCGACGTACCTGTACAAATCGCCAACGATGCCAACTGCTTTGCTCTGGCGGAGGCGCAAATGGGTATCGTGCAGGACGTGGTCCCGGACTTTCGCTGCGTATTCGGAGTCATCATGGGCACGGGCGTAGGCGGCGGCGTGGTGGTGCGCGGCAACGACGGGCAGGCCTTCGTGATTGGGGGCTTGCAGGGCATCGGTGGTGAATGGGGCCACAATGTACTGGAAGAAAACGGTGACCCCTGTTACTGCGGCAAAAACGGCTGCGTGGAGCAAGTCCTCTCCGGACCGGCGCTCCAGCGCTATTACCAAAAGAAAAGTGGCGTGCTTTTAAAACTGCCCCAAATCATGGAAAGGTATCGGCAAGGCAACGACCCCCACGCCCACGCCACCGTGGAAAGGCTACTGGAAAATTTCGGTCAGGCCATCACCACGCTCACCAACGTACTAGACCCCGACGCCATTGTGATCGGCGGCGGGGTGGGCAACATCGACCTGCTCTATTCGGAAGGCCCCATTCGGGCTGAGAGGTATGTCTTCAATACCTCTTTCGACACGCCCATTCTGCGTCCCAAGCTTGGCGACTCGGCCGGAGTTTTTGGAGCAGCAATGCTGACTTTCAGGTGAGTGGCTGCTAGCTCTCAACCTCTTCGGTTGCCAAAAATAGCGTCGGTGTGCGGTGCCCGATGCGGGACGTGAGGCGGTAGTTAGCGTCCTGTGCCCGGATTTTGGTGCCGCCGGATTTGGGGAAAATGTTGTTTTGGTAGGTATCGAGCCGCACCGACTTCTGATTATCGGCTAGGTAATTTTTAAGTACTTGCAGGAGCTGCGATTTGAGGTAATCATCCAAGATGGGAAAACCTACGTCGATTCGGCGGTGGAAATTACGATACGTCCAGTCGCCCGACGAAAGAAAAACGTCTTCTTTTCCCCGATTATAAAAATAGAATATCCGCGAGTTTTCGGCGAAGCGATCCACGAGTCGCGTGATTTCGAGGTTATCGCTAATGGTCGGCAAATCAGGAATGACGCAACAGCACTCGCTCACAATGATCTTAACCTCGACCCCCGCCTGCCCGGCCTGATAAAGCTTGGAGATGAAAAATTGATCCTGCAACTGGTCAATTTTGATCGTCATGGCTGCCCGAAGACCGGCCTTGCTGTTGCTGATTTCGCGATCGATGGCTTCGATCAACCGCTTGTTCATGTTGAACTGCGACACCATCAGGTGATGGAACGGCAGGTACCTGTATTGCTTGGGCTGTTCCCGGGTGGTCAGGAAACTAAAGAGCAATTCCAGCTCGTTGGTGATTTCCCGTTGACTCGTTAGCAGCGCATGGTCGACAAATTCGCGCGAGGTGAGGCGGTAAAAACCACCCGTACCCAGGTAGGCGTAGCGGTCCCAGCCTTTCTTTACTTTTCGTTTGACGAGCGCAATCTTGGCGTGCACCTTCAAACCCGGTAGACTGAACACGATGCGCACGCCCGCCTCCTTCATCTTCCGCGCCCATTGCAGATTTTCCTGAATATCGAGCTTTGGGTTAAGCTCTACGAACGTCACGACGCGCTTTCCGTTGCGGGCGGCGCTGATAAGTGAGTTGACCAAAAACGAATTCGCGTTGATTTTGTAGAGCGACACGTGAATTTCCCGCACGTAAGGATCGACCGCTGCCTCGTTGAAAAAGCGCACTACCGGATCGATTGAATGGTACGGAAGGTGCAAAAGTTGATCGCCCTTGTTCAGGAGATCGAATACCGAATCTCCGGCTTTAATTTCGACGTGAGGGATCGCCTCAGGCACCACAACTTCGGTCTTTTTGTTTTGCTCCGGAAAGTCGGCCAGATCCTGATAGCGCAGGTACCGTCCCCGCTCGTAAAATTCCGCCATCAATATTCCCAG
>JBBSSJ010000240.1:0-7239 GCA_038242095.1 Cytophagales bacterium | reverse complement strand
GATGCGCTTCATACAAAAACACAGATCCAGCTTTAAGCCTTAAACGTATTGAGCAGTTCCATCACGGCGTATTGATTTTTGATGTGTTTCTTGGCAATCGAAAGCGCATCGCCTACCTTGACGGTATAGGCGCTGTCGGGCAGGGCTTCAAACATATCTTCGTCTGTGGTATCGTCGCCCATCGCCAATATGAAATCGTAATCGCTGCCGTCCACGAAGCTGCGGGCCGAAGTGCCTTTGTTAAAGGCGGTTTTCTTGACCTCGATTACCATATTGCCTTCGATAATCTGCAGGTTAAGTTCCGGTTGAATGAAATTTTTGAGCTGCCATACCAATTCCTGAGCGCGGCGCAGGGCGTACTCGTGGTCATCGGCCGTACGATAGTGCCAGGCAAGCGAGGTTTCCTTCTCTTCCACAAAGGCACCGGGACAGCGCTTGGCGTAAAGATCAAGAATGGAACGAATGCCGTCCTTCCAATCCTCCTGGTAGTCCGGATTCATGACAAATTCCTGCTCGCCTTTCTTGCGAATCAGCGCGCCGTGTTCAGCGACGATATGGACGGGCAAATCGCCGACCACCGATTCCAGAAACGCGCGGTCGCGGCCACTGATAATCACCACCGTATCGCGCTCAGCCAATTCGGCCACGATCGCCTTGGTTTCCTCCGAGATAATCGCATCGTCGGGCTCCCGGACGATAGGCACCAGGGTACCATCGTAATCAAAAAAGAAAATCCGCTTGTTGGATTTGGCATACGCTTGGGCCATGTCGGCAATGTCCTGCTCGGCAAGGTAATCTAGGCCCAATCTCTGGTGTTCCTGGTCGATCATAATCATTTGGGTAAAAAAGTCGTTTGTCCACACAAATACATCATATTCCCGTAAGCGCGACTGCATGGCTATCATCCGCTTGCGTTGTTCATTAGGCGTCATCTCCAGGGCTTTCAGTATTGCGTTGGCAATATCCTGGCCGTCGGTCGGGTTGATAATCAAGGCCTCGCCCAACTCGGCGGCGGCTCCGGCCATCTCGCTCAAAATCAGTACCCCCTGTTCGTCTTTTCGGCTGGCGACGTATTCCTTACACACCAGATTCATGCCGTCGCGGACGGGTGTAATCAGTGCCACATCGCTGGCGGTATACAACCCTACCAGTTCCTCGAAAGGCATGGAACGGTACTGGTAAATTATCGGCTGCCAATGGATGCGGCCGTATTTTGCACCAATTCGCCCAACCATCTGGTCGATTTCCGACTTCATTTGCTGGTACTGCTCAATCTGGTCGCGCGAAGGTACCACCATCATGACAAAAGTCACGCGGCCGTGCCAGTCGGGGTTTTGGGCCAGGAAAAGCTCGTAGCCGCGAAGACGGTTGAGCAATCCTTTAGAATAGTCAAGGCGGTCGACGGAAAAGATGACTTTACCGAGCAGCGACTGCCGCGTCTCGGCGCGGGCTGCAATTACGGCCGGGTCGTCGAAGGCGTCGTTAAATTTTTTGTAGTCGATGCTGATGGGAAAGGCATCCACCTTTACCAACCGGTTGTTGAGGTTGACGTAGTGCATTCGGTTGCCCTGCCCAATCACCATCCGCACCGCTTTCAGGAAATACTCGACGTAATCGTTGGTATGGAAGCCCACCACATCGGCACCCAAAATACCGTCGATAATCGCCTCGCGCCACACGGTGGGCAATAACCGGAAAATCTCGAAAGAGGGAAAAGGGATGTGGAAGAAGAACCCGATTTTATTCTTAGGAAATTTCTGCCGAATCATGTCGGGCAAAAGCATCAACTGATAATCCTGAATCCAGATGACGTCGCCGGGCTGGATAACATCTTTTATGGCTTCGTAAAAAAGCAAATTCGCTTCCTGGTACGCTTCAAAAAACTTGGTCTCAAAGCGCGCCAGGGAAGGAAAGTAGTGGAAAAGCGGCCAAATAAGGTCGTTACAAAATCCTTCATAGTAGTTGTCGTTGAGTTCCTGGGAAATAAAAACCGGGTGGGCTTTGAAATTTTCGTTTTCCAGCGTCACGTTCTCGAGTTCCTCGGGCGTGTTGTCGGTGTAGCCGATCCACTGAATTTTATCTTCAAAGTCGAAACTCGTATTCTGACTGCCCTGGGCCAGCGAAAGGACGGCCGAGACGAGCCCGCCGGAATTTTGAAATAGCGAGGCACCTTCGTCGGTTGCGATTATTTTGAAGGGTAATCGGTAGGCGACGATTACCAGTCGGCCTTTTTTTCGGTTAGGTAGGTTATCCATAAAGTAGGGTGAACTTCGAACGAATGGGTGGCCTAATGCTGAAAGACACACCAACAGGAACGTAGCACGGAGGTTAAATTACGATGTTGACGAAACGTTTGCCTGCTTTTCCAAGATACCCTTTTTACGGCAAAAGGCCTGAAAAGGATAGAATAATCGTATACTTCATTCTAAAAGTAGAAAAAAAGGGCCAGTATATTGGGCTCACTAGGCTCGATCGTCCACCCTGAGACACAGCAATCCAGCCAGAATCATGCTGCAACCGCCTAATACCAAAGCGTAGATCGGCTCGCCGTCAAAGAGTACCTTAACGAAAAAACCCAGCAGCGCGGCCGCTACGATTTGCGGAATGACGATGAAAAAGTTGAATACGCCCATGTAGTAGCCCATTTTGCTAGCGGGCAGCGCCCCGGCCAACATCGCGTAAGGTACCGACAGGATCGACGCCCAGGCGATGCCGATGCCCACCATCGTGAGCATGAGCAAATCCGGGTCTGGTAGGAAGTAAATCGAAAGCAACGCGATACCACCCAAGCACAAGCTGATGAGGTGCGCCACCCGTCGGCTCGTGTAGCGGGCCACCACCGGGATCCCAAAGGCCACGAGCGCCGCCACGCCGTTGTAAACCCCCATGCACAACCCCACCCAGTCTGCTCCGTCGTTGTAAAGTTTGGAGGTGGTGTCGGTAGTGCCATAAAGATGGCTGGTCACGGCGGGCGTCATGTAAATCCACATGGCAAATAGGGCGAACCAGGAAAAGAATTGCACCACGGCGAGTTGTTTCATTGTGGTAGGCATGTGCTGGAAGTCGTTCATGATCGTGACGAAACCGTTATCTACTGAGCCCCGGCGCTGCAATAGTCCCGATACGACAAATAGCATTCCGCCCAAAAACATACCCACCGAGAATACGTACAATTCTTTGGTCAATCCCTGAGAAAATATCCAAATCGAAAGCAACAGTCCTACCGTGGCAACGATGCTGCCTTTAAACATTTGTGACTGCCCGTTCCGACTGGAAAGATGGGTATCCAACACACCTTCTTGCCGGAGGTCGCGCGTTTCCTCGATGGGCGAATAGGCCAGCATTTCTTCGGGACTATACTCGCGGGAACGGAAAACTGTCCAGAGTACCGCCGCTAAAAACACCGCCCCACCCAAATAAAACGACCATTTGACCGAATCGGGAATGATGCCCTTGGCGGCTTGGTTGGGTACGTCGAACCAGTTGGTGAGCACGTAGGGGAGCGAAGACGCCACAATAGCCCCGGCACCGATGAAAAAGCTTTGCATGGCAAATCCCGACGTCGTTTGGTCGGAAGGCAGGTTGTCACCCACGAAAGCACGGAAGGGCTCCATCGAGATATTGATGGAGGCGTCCATGATCCATAGCATTCCGGCCGCAAACCAGAGGGTGGGCGAGTTCGGCATGACAAACAAGGCCAGCGACGCCAGAATAGCGCCCGCCAAAAAATAAGGCCGCCGCCGTCCCAGGCGCGTCCAGGTGCGGTCGCTAAAATAGCCGATAATGGGTTGAATAAGCAGGCCCGTCAGCGGTGCGGCCACCCACAGAATTGGAATGTCGTCGACACTTGCTCCCAAAGTCTCAAAAATTCGGCTGACGTTGGCGTTTTGCAAGGCAAAGCCAAACTGAATACCCAGGAAACCGAAACTCATGTTCCAGATGTCCCAAAAACTAAGTCGTGGCTTGGGCAAAACGGTTGGCTGAGCCGAGGCGGAGGGGAGAGGTACTTCCATATTACTATTTGATCTCGATAATTTTACAGGAATTGGGAGGTAATTCGATCGGAATTCCCTGAATTGAAATCTCTTCAACGGTCAGAGCCTTATGGTACGCTTGGGTGGGGAATGCCTCGCGCAGCTCAAACACTTTGATTGGATCAAGCCCCAATAAGTCGATCATGACGCTGCCGGGTACCTTCACTTTGGTATGAATCGTTCGCTGTTTATTAAAATTATAAACGCACAAAAAGCGCTGATTGGGCGTGTATCGGAGGTACGAGAAGGTACGGGTTTTGTCGTATTCGGGACTTTGACCGTCGACATTGAGGTATTGTAAGTCGAAAAATTTCCCCAATCGGATAGCTTCGTTTTCCACGGTGAAATGATTGAGGTCGTGGTAAAATTGTCGGAGCTTTTTCTGTTTGGCGGTCAGCTTCCCCCCATCGAACTTCCCCCCATTTACCCACTTTTGGAATTCTTCTACGCCCCAATAATCAAAGATAGTCGTACGCCCGTCGTCGCCCTGAAAGCCTTCGGGTTGGGTGGGATTTACACCCAACTCCTGCCCAAAGTACAGCATCACCGGCCCCGTGTGCAGCGTGGCACTGAGCGTCATGGGCGCCATTCCCGCCTCAGCGTTGCCCGCAAAAAAGCGCGAGGCAATGCGCTGCTCGTCGTGATTTTCCAGAAAACGAAGCATGTGCCCGGCGATGTCGCCCGATTCGTTTTGCCATAAACGGGTGATATTTTCGACAGTACCTTCGCCTTCCATAATTGGACGGAGGTAGTTGTAAAGGCCTACTTTGTCGTAGAGGTAGTCGAACTTGCCTACCTTGAGGTAGTTGTGATACTCGGTTGGGTTATAAATCTCGGCGATAAAAATAATGTTGGGATTTACCGCTTGCACCTCGGGAATCACCCAACCCCAAAACTCGACGGGGACCATTTCGGCCATGTCGCACCGGAACCCGTCCACGCCTTTTTTTGTCCAATACACCAAAATATCCCGCATTTGCAGCCAGGTGGCGGGCATCGGATCGAAGCGCTTGACGCGCCCGTTGAGGTAGTCGACGCCGTAGTTGAGCTTGATGGTTTCGTACCAATCGTTGATGGTCGGGTGCGGGTTGAACACATCGTTTCCCGTCGCCTTAGCGGGGTTTTCGACATAATCATGGGGCACGGGCACGGGCGATTTAATCTCTTCCGGCGACTGAAAAGGCTCGTTGGGCAGGTAGTAAAAGTTGTTTTGTGGATCAAATACAACCTCGGTACGGTCCCCCTGGCCAAAATCACGCACCCCGGCGGGCTTTGCGTCCGAGAAGTACTGCCGCGCCACATGATTGGGCACAAAGTCGATGATAACTTTCAGATCAGCGGCGTGGCTGCGTTGCACCAGCGCTTCAAACTCCGCCATGCGTTGGCTCACGTCGACAGCCAAATCGGGATCGACGTCATAGTAATCCTTGATAGCGTAAGGCGATCCCGCCCGCCCCTTTACAATCAGCGGGTTATCTGGCTTAACGCTGTAAGCCGAATAGTCAGTCATAGTGGCGTGCTCGATCACGCCCGTGTACCATACGTGCGATATTCCGAATTCTCTCAGGGCTTTAAGCGCCGTGGGCGTGATGTCGTTGAATTTGCCGACCCCATTGGTTTCAATTGAGCCGTAAAATTTATTGGTGGTATTTTGGTTGCCAAACAGGCGGGTGAATATTTGGTAGACGACGAGTTTGTCGTGTTTTGGAAGCGCCTCAGTCATGTTGATTTTTTCGGTGGGTGGATTCAATGCCGACAAAAAAACGATAATTATCCACAAATGCGACATAAAGGTACTTTTGAGGGGGTTGGGGTTTATTTTACCTTCAAATTTAAATAGGATTTATATAGGATAAAATTACAATAAGCAGAAACGCCTCGCCGTGGGAAATGCTGAATTAAATTCTTTAATTTGCCAGTTCAGTTACCTCACAAAAGAATGTTAAAACCACTGCTTCACAAAGCTTTTGCCCTCCTTTTCGTTTCCTGTTTTTGTGTTTCGACTCTGATTGCCCAATCGCTTTCCATCGATCGCGTCGAACCATTGAATTGGTGGGTAAGAATGAAAAATCCAAATCTGCAATTATTGCTGCATGGCAAGAATATCGCCGACGCCGACGTGGCAATCGACCATCCGGGAGTTACCCTTAGCCAGGTGAGTAAGGTCGAAAATCACAATTATCTATTTCTGGATTTGGTGATTTCGCCCGACTGCCGGGCGGGGACGCTAAATATAAAATTAACCACCGATCATTCCACAGGAAAAGGACGGCGCACATCAACCAAAAAGGTTACGACTGAAATCCCCTACGAGCTCAAATCCCGGGCTGATTTCGTGAAGGCTCAGGGCGTCGATCAGTCGGATTTGATTTATCTGGTTTTGCCCGACCGCTTCGCTAACGCTGACCCGACCAACGATAAATTCGATGGTATGGCGGATACGCAATCCGACCGGAATAACCCTTTCCTGCGGCACGGCGGTGATTTGCTGGGGATTATCGATCATCTCGACTACTTTAAAGATTTGGGCGTTACGGCGTTGTGGCTCAATCCGGTAATTGAAAACGATCAGCCATTAACTGAAGAGGGTGGTTCCATGCGCTCGGCCTACCACGGCTACGGCTTCACCGACCATTACCACGTCGACAAACGGCTGGGCGGCAATGCGGCTTACAAGAAACTGATTGAAGTGGCGCACGCGAATGGCCTTAAAATCGTGCAAGATGCGGTGTATAATCATGTTGGCGCTAACCATTGGTTGTTGCAGGATATGCCTACCAAAAATTGGCTGCACCAATGGCCCACCTATACCAACACCTCCTATAAAGAGCAACCCATTCCTGACCCTTACGGCGTGGAGGCCGACCGCAAAGTGACGACCGACGGCTGGTTTGTGCCGTTCCTGCCCGACCTCAACCAAGAGAATCCGCTCGTGGCGAACTACCTGCTGCAACACGCGCTCTGGACGGTGGAGTACTTTGGCATCGACGCTTTGCGGGTCGACACCTACATGTATAATAACCTCGAATTTATGAACCGCGTCAACGCCGCGCTGCTGGATGAATATCCGAAAATTCATATTTTTGGCGAGAACTGGACCAAGAGCGTTCCGAATCAGGCGTACTTTCAACGCAACAAAATCGACGTGCCATTTAAAAGTAATTTGCCCGGCGCTTGCGATTTCCAAACCTACGCCGCCATCAAT
>JBBSSJ010000239.1:0-7239 GCA_038242095.1 Cytophagales bacterium | reverse complement strand
AGGTCTTTTTGAATTTGACTGCCTACTTTCTGTTGTCTTTTCGATTCCATTATCTTGCTGTTTTCAATCGCGCTTTCACCGGTCCTGAACGTCCGGCCGCACCACTACAAATATCACCCTAATTTTGTTTTTGTGGGCAAGGGGGACGTAATTTCGTGAAACATTTGCCACGCTTCGCCAATCCGCCGCCTCCTTGCTAAGTTTTTTTCGCGCCAATCTGACCTACCAAAATATCACCTTGGTGCTATTTTTTGCGCTGCTGCGGCTACCTTTTTTCTGGGATCAGGTACCGCTGCTCATTCCCGAACTAAGCTGGATGCTGGTGGGCGAGCAGATGAACCGCGGTTTCATGCTCTACCGTGATGTGTGGGACAACGTGAGCCCGCTTTCGGGCATGGTCTACTGGGGGCTGGACCGGCTGTTCGGTCGCTCTCAATTAGCCTTTCAAGTCGTGGCCGCGCTGATTTCGGCGTTCCAGATCGTCTATTTCAACTACATCATCCGGGCCCGCGATGCGTTTCCCGAGCGCAGTAACGTACCGGGGGCGATCTACGCGCTGTTACTCACCATGTCCTTTGATTTGGGTACGCTGTCGCCAATGCTGATGGCTACCACCTTCTTGCTTCTGGCCTTGGGCACAATGATCAAAATGCTCGAACGGCGGCAGATCACCAACGAAATTTTCGAAATGGGGATTTACATCGGACTCGCCACACTCTTTTATTTGCCCGCCGCGCTGTTCATGGTCTGGGCATTCATGGCCTTGCTGCTTTACACCGGCGCTACCCTGCGCCAGCACATGCTGGGTTTCTTCGGAGCGATTTTTCCGCTACTGATGGTAATGCTCTACTTCTACCTCAATGACGGTATTCAAAGTCTCAACCGCAATCTGCTGCTGTCGGTTTTTCAGGTAAAGCAGTACGCCCTCAATGATTTTTCTTCACTAGCATTTACGTTGGCGGTGCCATTGCTCATTAGTGTGCTGGGCTTCACGCGGATATTGGTGGCCACGCGGCTGGTCAACTACCGGTCGAGTATCCAGCAGATGATGGCGCTCTGGGTTATCGCAGCCGTGCTCATGATTCCACTTATGCAGTACCTGGCGCCCATGCAATTTGTGGTGTTCCTGCCCGCGATGGCGTATTTTTCCACGTTCTATTTCCAAAGCTTCAAGCGCCGCTGGCTTGCCGAGACAGTCTTTTTCGCGTTTGTAGGCAGCATCACCCTGATTCAATTACAAGGACTATCGGATGTTGCTTCCGGTTGGTCGGTCGGACGGCTGGAGAGCCTGCGTGCCAAGTCAGCCCTGCTTCCTGATGCCATCCGAAACCAACGAATACTGGTAATCGGTGAGGATGAAGGCGAGTACCTCGATAACCTCACGGCGACGCCTTACCTCAACTGGGATCTGGCACGCTATGATCTAAAAAACCTGGACAATTTCGACAGCGTCATCCACGTCTACGACAACTTCCGGCAGGACCCGCCCGACTACGTCATCGATAAGGAGAACGTGATGCCGCAACTTTTTGTGCGGCTTCCTGCCCTCCAAAGGCGCTACAAGCCAAGTCCCTGGAAAGGGATTTATGAAAGAAAGGAGTAGGGAATGGTGAATGTTTTTTTAAGTACTGTTTGCTTCCTCGGGGTGACACCCTCTTATCACTCATCACTAATAAAACCTCCTTCCTTCAACAAGCAATTTTATTAACTCGATTTTGGTGCCTTCCGCCTTCAAAATCGGTACTGAGAAACTTCTGCACCGATTCGAGTGCCACCTCGATCGCGATGAAGCGCACGGGCAGGCAGATAATGTTGGCGTCGTTGTGTTTACGGGTCAGTTCGGCAATCTCAGCCTCCCACACCAAAGCGGCGCGGATGTGTTGATGCTTGTTGGCCGTGATGCACACGCCCTGCCCGCTACCGCAAAGCAAGATGCCACGTTCGAACTCGCCGCGCTCCACGGCATTGGCCACGGGGTGGGCGAAGTCGGGATAATCGACTGATTCGGCGCTGTCGGTACCGTAGTCGGTCACTTCGTAGCCGTTGGCCTGCAGCCATTCTTTAATGGGTTGCTTGTAGGGGAATCCGGCGTGGTCGGCACCAATCGCAATTTTTTTCATGGATTATAGTTATAAGAGGCTGTTTGCTTACGATAATCAGCCGTTAGCTTACTGTAATTATTAGTAGTATTGTCGAAAAATTCGATTAGACAAAGATAACGACTTTGTCATTTTATAATACGAGAATGGGCGTGCGTGAAAACAATCCCATCACAAAAGATATTCACTCATTCTACCAATCACTCATTCACTTATCGCACGGGCGACCGCCTCGGGGCGCCCCGCCGTCAAAATTGACAATGAAAGAAGCAGGAAAAGAAAACGCAATAGCCACCGAGCTGACGGATATCTCGCTCATGAACCCCGCCGTGCCCGAAGACGAGGCACGCATCCAAGAAGCCTTCTCTGACCGAAATTGGAATGAAATCAAGAGCGCCGACTCTTGGATAATCTTCAAAGTAATGGCCGAATTTGTGGAAGGATTCGACAAGTTGGCTAAGATTGGCCCGTGCGTCTCGATCTTCGGCTCGGCCCGCACTACGCCCGATAATCCCTATTACGGCATCGCCGAGGAAATTGCAGCCAAGCTGGTGCAGAAAGGCTACGGTGTCATTACCGGCGGCGGTCCGGGGATAATGGAAGCGGCCAATAAGGGCGCTTTCGAACAGAATGGCAAGTCCGTTGGGCTGAATATTCATTTGCCCTTCGAGCAGCACAGCAACCCCTACATCGACCCTGATAAGAACATTGACTACGATTTCTTCTTTGTCAGAAAAGTCATGTTTGTGCGTTACTCCCAGGGCTTCATCGTTTTACCGGGCGGCTTCGGTACCCTTGATGAACTCTTCGAGTCCCTCACCTTAATCCAAACCAAGAAAATTGGGCGTTTTCCTATCGTACTGGTGGGGAAAGAATACTGGAGCGGGCTCATCGACTGGATTAAAGGTACCATGTTGGAAGCGCAAAATAACGTCAGCGCCGGCGATCTAAAGCTATTCAGCGTCGTCGAAACCCCCGAAGAAGCCGTCCACGTAATCGAGGAGTTTTACTCGAAGTATCTGTTGAAACCCAACTTTTGAATCTGCTCTCGGGGTTAGACGGTGAACGGTTGAAGCGGGGCGCCCCGTGGCGTTGAACGGCGGATTAGGCCAGCAATATTATAATTGTTGTCTCAGCGATGAAGCTCCGTTTGCCGTTAACCTTTTAACCCTTCACCCGAAATCAAAAGCTAAGGTAAGGTTCCCACTTCCGTAGCGTGGCTTCATCAAGGATGCGAATGGCTTTCAGGGCTTCGGTGGAAGGGTAGGAGCCGTGCTGCTCGCGGTAGCGGACGATGACTTCGTTGAGTTTTCGATTGCGGAAGTAGGGATGTCGGTAGAGTTCGTCGGACGTGGCCGTGTTGATGTTGATTTTTCGCGGGGCAGACTGCAACTTACCGTAGCGGCGCAACTCCGCGAGTACCGTCGAATCGAGTCCGTAGATTTCGGCGTACTGTTCGGGCGAGTGGAAGCCGCCGAGCGCGTCGCGATACTTCACGATCCGGGCCGAAAGTTTGCTGCCAATGCCCCGTAGCGCAGCCAGTTGCATAGTGTCGGCCGTATTGATGTCGAAGGCCGTCGGCGCCGGGCGGGGCGGAAATCTGCTTTCCCGATTGGGAAACGGCGTCGCTCCGGTGGCTTCCGGTAGCGGTTTTTCTTCGAATCCCGCCGGTCCGCTCATTGTTTTCTGTCCGTTTTCCGACAGATCAATGTAGCCTTCCAGCTGGGAGAAAAGCGCGGGCGGGAAGTCGTAGATCTTTTTCAGATCCTCCTTCTTTCGGAACTTGCCGCCTTTCTGTCGGTACTTCTCGATCCTTGACGCCAGGAACTTCGGAATACCTAATTCTTGCAATTGCTCCGGCGTGGCGGTGTTGGGGTCAAAAGAAAAAAGCCGCGTTGGGCGGCTGGATTTGCTGGCATTGGCGTCAGCGTATGATCTGTTCTCGTATTTATTTTCTTCTCCTAAGGAATTTCTTGTTTCAGGGATTAGCGCGGCGGTACTGTCAAGGTACTCGATCGTGTAGGGCACGGTGTCATCCTGAAACATCGGCAGCACCCACCACTTTACCACGCTCGGCACGCACACCATCACCACGCTCAGCACAATCAAAACCAACGCCCCCCGCGACTCAGCGAGCGAGATCCCAAAGAAATCCTGGATTTGATGGAGAAGTTTTTTCAAGGACGGGAAGGAGGGTTTAATCAAAGATTTTCATAGTCGATATCTTGGGGGCGTGATACGGCAGTCGGCTGAATGCCATTTTGCAGAGACGAACTATTTACGTCATCACGGAGACCAATATCTATGATGATACCAATTTTGCGAACAGACAGCCAGATAGTTTTTAAATGCGTCCAGTCTTCATTATTCGAGCTGAGTTTTTTCTCATAGGATTTTTTGAAAATGATCGTATCGAGCTCAGATTTTTCGTACTTCTTTAAGCGGTTTACTTTTTGTAGTTCGTTGATCAAAACTAATATAGTCTGATTTGTTCTACCGTATTCCACCAATAATTTTTGATTTACGACCCAAGTTCCTTTATTTCTAAGCCAAAGAATAAGCTTTTTATATTCAGGGTCTAATGGGTTAGAGAAGTTCTTCGCTATATTTGTATCGATAAAAATATCTTTTAAGGAAGTTGTATTTTCCATGGGTCAAGCATTAAGAGCTATGTCCATAACATCCATGCCGTAAGTATCGAAGAATCCATCAGGTGCTCCCTGAATCTGACCATCCGTCGTAAAATCTACTTTATGTACAATACTTTTTATACCATCATTTTCAAAATAATAGACGTGCACATCCTCGGGCTTTAATTCTCCTTTAACTAACAATAAACGAATTCTATTCAACAAATACTCACTGTGTGTTTCGACAATATATTGTTTAGAGGATTTGTTAATTTTCTTAGCTAGATAGTTTCCAAATAGTGCCTGTATTTTGGGGTGTAGATGTATCTCGGGTTGAGAAAGGGTCAGGCAAGAAGCGTCACGAAGTTGTAAATCAGCGACAATAAGTGGCAGAAATTGACTAATCCCGAATCCTACATCAGTCAGTGAGGCTGTTGCGCTATTTGCTTTCGTTTTAACTGTCAACTCAAAGCGCCCCCCCTTCATTTTTTCGGATTGAATGGACTGAACCAACTCCAATTCAACCAGTATATCATTCAATTCTTTGAACTTTTCTGGATCGGTTTCTTCCCATTCTATAATTTGGTCAATATAACCCTCGCCATTTACGCCTACTTTGTCTTGCGCTTTAGCTTTTTGATAATAAGTGCGTTCGGGAGGAAGACGGAAAGACCCTAAATAGTTGAATCTGGTTTCAATAAAATGGATATATCCTTCAATATATTCGAAAATAGAATCACTAAATCCATCTGGTATATCAGGAATATCAGATAAAACTGTTTTTAACTCTTGAACACTACTGAGTGGAATATTTCTTATCGCTATAAGCTCGTCCTTTATGGAAATATTTTCTCCAAGTTTAATGAATTTATTATTTTTTAGAATATCTAATCCTCTATCGTAAACCCCATACTGTATTTCAAGCTCATCGAAATTGCTCGTTTCAAAGCTAAAATGATAATTATCGCCTGAAACTCTATTTAGAACGTACCTTTTATCTCCAATTTCAATGTTAAATCTGTAAATATTGGGCAGTGAATTTTTATTGTCAAAACTCCAAATACTATTGAATGCACCGTTTTTAGGATAAAGTGAAAAGTGTAGTTTTTCTTTGAATTTATATTCAAGTGTGAGGTTAATTTCTATTTCTTTTGAAAAATCACTCTGATGAACCATTTCCTTAAAACTACCCATATCCACATATTTGCCATTTGGCGACAAGTATAAAGGAAATTGTTCTGTCTGCAACATTGCCAGTAAACTATAAATCAAAGAACTCTTTCCGCTACTATTTGCTCCGGTTAGTAAGGTGATGGGTGCGAACTCTACTTCTACTTCTTCAAAGCATTTGAAGTTTTTGAGGGCGAGAGATTTAAAAAGCATATTGAATTAGATCGTTAATATGATTTATGCAAACGGGTACTGAGAAGGATATTTTAAGAGCGAAATTTGTTTTTTCGCATGTCTTCTAAATCTCCTTTCCAAAGATCGGGCCCACGCGCCGCATCCAGGATTCGTAATGCCTCATCGTAGCTCATCCGCTCTTTATCGGGCTTGTCTGTTTCCACTTTAAAAGCGGCAGTTCTCATTTTGTCTAAATCTCCGTCCCAACCGGTACCCCGCATAGCTCTAAGTCTTTGCCTGCTTTTGATACTAATCAACTCCTCCAGGGCTAAATCTACAATTTCTTCTTTCGTTCTTGCTTCCGAACCCATTTCACGAATCAACTCCAATTTACTGTTGTCTACTTCTACGGTCGTTTTCATGCGCTCCTCATTTTACTTCTCCCAAAAATACGAAAATAACCGCCGCCTTCGACGCTAACGCCAAAATGCCTAATTTTGCGCCCGTTCGCAGGCCTACAAGATTCACATTTGTATATAAATCAGGGTCTTGCTCGAAAGTAAGTGCCAGCGAACAAGCATTTTCAATTGTCCATTGTCAACCGTCAACTAAATACATGAGCCAGGAACCTTCCTCCACCAATAATACCAACACCTCCCTCCAGGACCTCATCGGCCACGCCAAGGAATACGGCTTCGTGTTCCCTTCTTCTGAGATTTACGATGGCTTGCAGGCCGTGTACGACTATGGTCAGAACGGTGTAGAACTAAAAAATAACCTCAAAGCCGTTTGGTGGAAAGCCATGACGCAGCTCAACGAGAATATCGTGGGCATCGACGCGGCCATTTTCATGCACCCGCTTACCTGGAAAGCTTCGGGCCACATCGACGGCTTTAGTGACCCGATGATCGACAACAAAGATTCGCAGAAGCGCTACCGCGCCGACCAACTGCTGGAGGGTAAAGCCGAAGCCTACGAAGCCGCCGGACAAGCCGAAAAAGGGCAGACGCTGCTCGCAGAAATGGGCCGGTTACTGTCGGCCGAAGATTTGGACGGCGTTCGCGAGCTCATTATCGCCGAGGACATCAAGTGCCCGGTTTCGAACACCGCCAATTGGACCGAAGTACGACAGTTTAACCTGATGTTCAGCACGCAGATTGGCGCCT
>JBBSSJ010000238.1:0-7252 GCA_038242095.1 Cytophagales bacterium | reverse complement strand
TTTTGCCATCCATCTGCTCGGGGACGTAGTTTTCCAAGGGGTCGGTGAAGCCACGGGCGTAGCCGAGCGAGGTGTTAATTAAGCGCACGCCCAGGCTGTCCATCCACTCCATCGCCGCAATCCAGTTGTCTTCCTCGCCGCGCCACTCGCGCAAGGAATAATCGGTGCGGGCCAGATAAAATTTAGCATTGATGGCGGTTCCGTACTGGGTATCGTCGTCGGTATCGAGGCCGCTGATGGCCGCCATTACCTCGGTGCCGTGCGTGTCGGAGTAGGACTCGGCGACGGAGAAGAGCAACTCACCCGGTTGGTTGGGTTTTACGTAATCTCGAATCCCCAGAATGCGCTTATTGGTAAAGACCTGCCGGAGCGAAGGGGAAGAATCCGCCCCATAAAATCCAGCATCGATTACGCCAATGGTGACGCCATAGCCCGTCAGATTCGCATTTTTGAAAGCAGTGGACTGAATCTGTGACATCACAGGCGCCAGCGTAGATTTCTTAACAGCATGATCCATTCGCGTAATGAAGAAATCAGAGTTCATTGGGATCACGTTTTCAACAAACTGCAATGATTTCGCAGTCTGAACCTGCTCAGGTGTCAGCGCGGCCGAAACGGCGTTTAGCCAACGCGAGGCATACATGAGCTGAATGTTTTTGGAACTCAGTGCATTTAAATATTCGATCTTGACAGGAAGGTCAGTTGTCTGCTGAATCGACAAATTCTGGGCTTGCCGATTTAGCCTGGTCTGTTGCGATATAACGGGCTTGGCATTGGCATCTTTGTCCTTTAAATAGATCCAGTATTTTGGTTGGGCGGAAAGGGTATTGGAGGAAATAAGGAACAGGACAATGAGCAGTTTTGCCAGGCGCATGAGTTTGGACATTGGGTAAAATTTCAATTTTGGCAAGATAAACGTAATTTTACGAATTGTGGTACAACGGTTCGACGTCTCGGCTGCCGGCCCGTCTTAATCCACAAATGCCATCTAGCACTTTAACTTTACAAACGGGCTGGAAGCCAGATCGCTGGCCCGGTCGTCTCACATTTATGCGCTACTCCCCTATCGACCCCAACCTTTTTATTGAGAACCGCCGCCGCCTGGCCGAACTCATGGGACCCAAGTCCATGGCCATTCTGCAAGCCAACGACATCATGCCTACCAACGCCGACGGCACGATGGGCTTCCGGCAAAGTTCCGATCTTTTTTATCTCTCCGGCGTAGACCAGGAAGAAACGGTCCTGCTGATTTTCCCCGAGCATCCCGATGAAAAATACCGCGAAGTACTTTTTGTGCGCGAAACCAACGAACACATCGCCGTCTGGGAAGGCGAAAAACTCACCAGGGAACAGGCGCGGGAAGTTTCAGGCATCCACACCATCTTCTGGACGCATCAGTACGAAACGCTCATGCGGCAAATCGTCTTCGAAGCCGAGCGCGTGTACTTGAACACCAATGAACACACCCGCAACGAGTCACTGGTCCAAACCCGCGACGCGCGGTTTATTCGTGAGTTCCGGGAAAAATACCCGCTTCATACGCTCGACCGCCTGGCGCCACTCATGCATAACATCCGGGCCATTAAGCAACCACAAGAGATAGCGCTGTTGCAGGAGGCCTGCGACATTACAAAAAAAGGCTTTGAGCGGCTGCTGCGTTTCGTCAAGCCGGGCGTGATGGAATATGAGATCGAAGCCGAACTCCTGCACGAATTCGTCCGCAACCGTTCACGGGGCTTTGCTTACCAACCCATCGTGGGTTCCGGGGCTAACGCTTGCGTGTTGCATTACGTCCAGAATAATAAGGAATGCAAAGACGGCGACGTGATTCTCATGGACGTGGGAGCCGAGTACGCCAATTACGGGGCCGATATGACGCGTTCCATTCCGGTGAACGGACAGTTTACCAAAAGACAGCGGCAGGTGTACAATGCGGTTTTACGCGTTTTCAGGTACGCCAGCGGTCGCCTGATCGTGGGTAACGTATGGGACGAATACCACGTCGAAGTGGGTAATTTTATGGAAAAGGAATTGGTCGATCTGGGTCTGATTACGACGGAGGCCATCAAAAACCAGGATCCCGACTGGCCCGCCTACAAGAAGTACTTTCCGCATGGCACCTCGCATTTCCTGGGCCTGGATGTCCACGATGTCGGCAACAAGTACCGACGCTTTGAGCCGGGGATGATTTTCACCTGCGAGCCGGGAATTTATATCCCGGAAGAAGGACTGGGCATTCGGCTGGAAAACGACATCGTGATCACCGCCGAGGGTAACCACGATCTGATGGGACACATTCCTATCGAAGCGGACGAAATTGAGGAACTGATGAACCGACAAGGCTAATGGAGTTCTTTATCGACGATATCATCAAGCTGTGCATTTCCTTTCTTGCGGGAGCCATTATCGGCTTCGAGCGTGAGTACCGCAGTAAATCTGCCGGACTTCGGACAATGATCCTGATTTCCCTGGGTTCGACGCTGTTCACGATTGTTTCGGTACGCATCGGGGCTGACCCATCGCGGATGGCCGCCAACGTGGTTACGGGTATCGGTTTCCTGGGTGGCGGGATTATTTTTCGGGAAACTAACCGGGTGCACGGTACTACCACTGCCGCTACGGTTTGGGCGGTGGCGGCCTTGGGGGTTAGCATTGGGTCGGGGCTGTACGATCTGATGGTAGTGGGTTCCATTATGCTGCTGTTCGCGCTGGTGGTGATGAATATTTTTGAAAGAAGGTTCATTCATCTCAAGAATCAGTCGCGTAGCTATCGTATCGTTTCCCCTTATCGGCACAAAATGCTGAAGCAGTACGAAAAGCTATTCGAAGAGCACGGATTGAAAGTCAAACGAGGAAAGCAAAACCTGACGAGTGAAAAAATTTCGGGTAATTGGGTGCTGGAGGGATCGGAGAAGGAACACGAAAAACTTACCCGGCGGCTGATGAACGAGCCCGACATCATTGAGCTGGATTTTTAAGTAAAACCGCTTCGCTTTCTCTTTAAAGTCGAATCTTATTCCGCCAGGAATCGTTATTTTTTTATGGTATTAAGAGAAAAAATAAAACCACTTTTCGCCACCCTGCTCCGGGCGCAACTGACTTCAGCGGAGTGGCAGTGGCTGGATGCCAAGCGTAGCGCCCCAGCCTTCGAATTGATGACAGCCTTCGTGGCTGTACCGCGCTTCATCGCCCGGCAGACTATCGAGGTTTCGGCAGCACAAGCGCAGGAGTTGTCGGAATTAATGCCCGGCTTTTCGGTGGAAGGCTGGACCACGGTGCGGCTGAGCCGGGTCTGGTTGCTGGCTTGTCTGGACGCTGACGAGTCTTACACCCGCCACGTCGAAACGCTGTTCGACACCGCCGAAATGAACGAACTGGTGGCACTTTACTCGGCCCTTCCACTGCTGGCCTATCCACAAAAGTGGCTTTTCCGGGCTACCGAGGCGGTGCGCTCCAACGTGGGTGACGTGTTTGACGCTTTGGTGATGAACAACCCCTACCCCGCCCGGCACTTTGATGAGGCGGCCTGGAATCAGTTGGTACTTAAAACAATTTTCAACGATAAGCCGATTCACCGCATCATCGGTTTAGCGGAAAGGAGTAATGCCGATCTGGCCCGGATGCTCTCCGATTTTGCCCACGAACGCTGGGCGGCGGGTCGCACGGTGGCCCCGGAGGTGTGGCGGCTCACGCCCGAATTCATGAACGAAGGTTTGTTGACAGATATGCAGCATCTGTTCGCTTCCGGCAATCTCGATGACCGGAAAGCCGCCGCGCTAGCCTGTTTTCATTCTAAAAATGACTCCGCCCTCGCGCTGCTGAATAATCATGAAAACATGAACCACCAAATCGAGCGTAAGCAACTAACTTGGGCTGATTTGGAATTTAACGACCTATACACCTATGGAACAAAATAACAAGCCGGACGCCCGCAACCCTTCGCATTTCGAAGAAGGCGACGGACTCGCCGGATCGGAAGCAACTACCCACCGCGATTTGAATTGGGAAGAGTACCGCGAGGCTATTAAGGACATGCGCTTTTTCGACCCGCACATCCACATGACTGCCCGCACGACCGACGACTACCAGGCTATGTTCGACGCGGGCATCGTGGCCCTGATTGAACCGGCTTTCTGGCTGGGTCAGCCGCGCACTGGACTGTCGTCCTTTAAGGATTATTACAGCAGTCTGGTCAACTGGGAGCGGTTTCGCTCGTCGCAGTTCGGCATCAAGCACTACTGCACCATCGGCCTCAATTCCCGCGAGGCCAACAACGAGCCGCTAGCCGAGCAGGTCATGGAAATTCTGCCGCTGTTTCTGTACAAAGAGGGCGTGGTGGGCGTGGGTGAAATTGGCTTCGACGACCAGACCGCCGCTGAAGAAAAATACTACCGTGCCCAACTGGAATTGGCAAAGCAAGCCAAGCTGCCCGTGCAGGTTCATACGCCGCACCGCGACAAGAAGAACGGTACCGAACGTAGCATGGCCATTGCGCTGGAACACGGCCTCGACCCGGCCTGGGTTATTATTGACCACAACAACGAAGAAACTGTCGAGAGCGTCCTGGATCAGGGATTTTACGCTGGATTCACGATTTATCCCTTCACCAAGATGGGCAACGAGCGCATGGTGAAAGTCGTGGAGCGCTATGGTCCTGAGAGAATCATGATCAATTCCGCCGCCGATTGGGGAATTTCCGATCCGCTGGCATTGCCCAAAACCGCCGCCCTGATGAAGATGCGCGGCATTTCTGACGACGTCATCAGAAAAGTGACCTACCAAAACGCCATCGACGCTTTCGGGCAAAGTGGTCAGATCGACGAATCGGTCTTTGCAAACGGCTTGGTCATCGACCAAAGCCAGAAGATGAACGGCAATTCTATTTTGCGCGGCGGCCAGCAGCCACGCATCGCCAAAGAATCGCTGTTTATCAAGTAAATGGCCGCGCTCAAACCGTATTTACAACTCACGCGCCCGGCTAATTTACTCACCGCTCTGGCCGATATTCTGGCGGGTATGGCGATTGCCGGATTTCCTTTCTCCGGTGAGCCCTATGTATATCTGCTATTGGCGACCCTTGGCCTGTACGGCGGAGGCGTGGTGCTGAACGACGTTTTCGACGCCGAACTGGATTCCATCGAACGCCCCGAGCGCCCTATTCCCAGCGGCCGGGTACCACTGCGTGCCGCTACTATTTTCGGCGGACTGCTACTAGCGTCCGGTATTCTGAGTGCGCGTTTTTTTTCGCTGACCAGCGGACTTATCGCGCTGGGCATTGCCATATTGGTGATTCTTTACGACCGTAACGCCAAACACAGCAAGTTTTGGGGACCGATCGTGATGGGCATGTGTCGGGGCGGAAATCTTATGTTGGGTATAAGCGTACTGCCCGCCGCTTTGTCGAGTTATTCCTGGTTGGGCGTGATTCCGATCATCTACATCGGAGCCATTACCATGATTAGCCAGGACGAAGTACACGGGGGAATGCGGCGGACGTTATATTTGGCGGCCCTGCTTTACGCCATCGTACATTTGGTGCAGCTTGGGGTGGCTTATGGCCAGGGAAATTTACTAGTCGCCCTTCCATTGGTGGCATTGCATATATTTTTGGTGGCCCGTCCGTTATGGACCGCCATCCAGAATCCCGTAGGTCCGCTAATCGGGAAGGCGGTCAAGGCGGGGGTATTATCGCTTATTGTCATGGACGCGGCCTGGTGCGTAGCCTTCGGGCAATGGCCGCTGGCGTTATTGGTCCTTTTACTTTTACCTCTTTCAATATATCTCGCTAAAATTTTCGCCGTGACCTGAGTCACGAATACCATGCAAACGATTCACCAGCAGTTCGAGATTTCATACTCCTATTCTGTTTTCTTCACTCAATATATTTTTTCTCAAGACAACCCTGTACTCGCCGATTTCCTGAAAGCTTTTGGGACGGGCGATTTCCAGCGCAAAGCCTTGTTTGTCCTGGATGAGGGCTTAGTAAACCATTACCCGGAGCTGGAAGAAAACATCAGGCAATATTTTGCCAATCGGGAAACTTCGATTCGGCTCAGCGGTCCAATGTTGATCGTTCCCGGTGGCGAGGCCGCAAAGAACGACCCGGCTCTTTTCGACGCAATAGTTCAAGCCATCGACGGGCAAGGCATCGACCGCCACTCGCTGGTGGTGGCGATAGGCGGTGGGGCCGTGCTGGATTTGGTAGGCTACGCGGCCGCGGTGTCGCACCGGGGCATTCGGCACATCAGAATTCCCACGACTGTCCTCTCGCAAAACGATTCGGGGGTAGGCGTCAAAAACGGCATCAATTACCGGGGCAAGAAAAACTTCCTCGGCACTTTCGCGCCGCCCGTGGCGGTATTCAACGACAGCACTTTCTTGAAGACCCTCGACGACCGTGACTGGCGGGGCGGTATTTCCGAAGCCATCAAGGTGGCGCTCATTAAGGATAGCGCTTTTTTTGAATGGGTAGAAAAAAACGCCGATGCGCTGGTCAACCGCGATTTGCCCACGATGGAAAAGCTGATCCATCGCTGCGCCGAGTTGCATACCGAACACATCCGCAGCGGCGATCCCTTCGAGATTGGCTCGTCCCGCCCGCTGGACTTCGGCCACTGGGCTGCGCACAAGCTGGAATACCTGACCGATTTTCAAATTCGCCATGGTGAGGCGGTTGCCATCGGTATCGCGCTCGACAGCGTGTATTCCTGGAAAATTGGCTATATCAATGAGTTGGATTTGTCCCGAATTTTGGGTCTTTTCAAGAGACTGGGCTTTAATTTGTTCAACGACAAGCTCTCCGAAAACGACAAAGTAAATCTACGCACGGGCCTCGCCGAATTCCGCGAACACCTTGGCGGCCAACTCACTATTATGCTACTAGCCGCCGTCGGCCTAGGCATCGAAGTCCACAAAATGGACGACACCCTCATCGCTAATTCGGTCGATTATCTACAAAATCTTTATTTATAAATCCGATGAAAACTTCCCACGGACACCTCACGTATTGCAGCAACATCCATCCCGGCGAAACCTGGGATGCACATTTCAAGGAATTGAAGGACAATTTGCCCTACATCCGTAAAGAACTGGCCGACGGTCAGCCCTTTGCCCTGGGCTTGCGCCTAGCCAACGATGCCTCCCTGGAACTCAGCCAGCCGGAGCGGCTGGAAGAATTTAAAAGCTGGCTGACTGATAACGATCTGTACGTCTTTACTATGAACGGCTTTCCTTACGGTGGCTTTCACGATAC
>JBBSSJ010000237.1:0-7268 GCA_038242095.1 Cytophagales bacterium | reverse complement strand
CCTGCTTTCGCAGGGCTTGGCTCGGGATTACCACACTAACAGGCTTCCCCGAATTTGACAGAATTCACGTAAAGATTACTCTCTACGCAGCCCCTTTAAAAATTAGCGTCCACGCTTCACGAAACTCCGCTGATCTGGGTTTTCGCTGACGTTTCTCGACTTCGACTAAGTGAATCTCGGAGCCATAACTCACAAACTTATCAACAGGAATTACGTAAAAGATATGTTTCTCTTCTATGTAAACGACGGCAAAATCAAAATCTGAGGATGTGTACACCTCTCTTATCATTCGTCGTCGGTTGGTCTTTGTTCTCCTAGTGTCGATCACATAGTTTTGACGGGTTAAGTCGTACCATGCACTCTTTACCTAAATTTTAACCAACTTCCCATCAATGTCAAAAACCAAATCATAAGGTAATCTATCACCTACTGGCCTTAGAACTCCCCAGCCTTGTTTAAGGGCAAAAAGCGTTACTGCTTGTTCTGCAATGTCGCCCTTCAATTTGGTGTCCATGAGTACGCTAACTTTGCAATTAATTGAGCCCAACGAGCTACCAACTGCTCCATCCCGCGCCATTGAATTGGAGTGCAAATATAAGGGCCCTTCCCGGAAAAACAACTACCTTTGTCAAAAATATTTTTAGAAAAGTTAATTCTGGTGCCTTGGGGTACCTGATCACCTATGTCGGAAGAAACTGAAATTATCCCCGAAGTCCCTGCTGCTGTGGACTTTCGCGCGGGCTTTGTGAGTATCATTGGGCGGCCCAACGTGGGCAAATCTACCCTGATGAATATTTTGGTGGGGGAAAAACTCTCCATCATTACCTCCAAAGCCCAAACCACCCGCCACCGCATCATGGGCATCCTGAACGGCACCTACGAGGACCTGCCGTATCAGATGATCTACTCCGATACGCCCGGCGTGGTGAAGCCTGCTTACAAGTTGCACGAATCCATGATGACCTTCGTGAAGGGTTCGCTGGAAGACGCCGACGTGGTGCTGTTCGTGACCGAAATCGGCGAGAATCCCGAGAATCATGACGTGCTGCCATTACTGAAACGTACCGATGCGCCCATCGTGCTGGTCATCAATAAAATCGATCTTGCCGACGAAGATAAGGTAGCCGCGAAAACCGCCGAGTGGCAGGAAGCGCTGCAACCCGCCGCGATCGTGCCGATTTCGGCTTTGTACAACGCCAATGTGGCCACGCTTTTTCACGAGATCATCACGCGGCTGCCATTTCACCCGCCTTATTTCGCGGAGGACGAACTTACCGACAAGCCTGAGCGTTTCTTCGCTTCGGAAATCGTCCGGGAGAAAATCTTCCTCAACTACCGTCAGGAAATTCCGTACAGCACTGAGGTGGTGATATCGGAATTCAAGGAAAAGGAAGATATCATCGTCATCCGGGCCGAAATCATGGTGGAGCGCAAGAGCCAGAAGGGAATCCTGATCGGCGACAAAGGGTCGATGCTCAAGCGCGTCGGCACGCAGGCCCGCCACGATTTGGAGGCCTTTTTCGGCAAAAAAGTATTCCTCGAACAACACGTAAAAGTAGAGCCCGACTGGCGCAGCAAAGAAAACAAGTTGCGGCAGTTTGGGTACAACGAAAAATAATTTTTAATGAGTGAATTGGTGAATGCTTAAATGAAGACTTGCGAAAGCAATATTCACTCATTCCAAACTCACTCATCGCACGGGCGACCCCGTCAAAATTGACAAATGGCAAACATAGTATCAATAGTAGGGCGCCCCAATGTGGGTAAATCTACCTTTTTTAATCGCCTGATCGAACAGCGCAAGGCGATCATGGACAACGAGAGCGGTGTCACGCGCGACCGCCATTACGGCTACGCGCAGTGGAACGGGCAGCACTTTACAGTCATCGATACCGGTGGCTATGTAGTGGGTTCCGAGGATATCTTCGAGGGAGCGATCCGCGATCAGGTCGACCTGGCGCTGGAAGAATCGTCGGTGGTGTTGTTCATAGTCGACTGTATGGCGGGCCTGACCGAACTCGACAAGGAGTTTGCGAACGTCCTGCGCCGCTACAAAAAACCCATTTTTCTGGTCGCCAACAAGGCCGAGTCGCTAGAACGCTTCAATTCCGCCGCCGAATTTTATTCGTTAGGGATGGGTGAAGAGATTTACCCGATTTCGTCGCAGACGGGCTCGGGTACCGGCGATTTGCTGGATGAAGTGGTGAAGCAATTCGAGACCAGCGACCCCGAGAACCCCGAAGAAGGTATTCCGCGCATCGCCATCGTAGGACGGCCCAACGTGGGTAAATCCTCATTTCTGAACGTGTTGAGCGGTACCGAGCGCAGCATCGTAACCGACATTGCCGGCACCACCCGCGACGCCATCCACACGCCTTACAAGGCTTTCGGCCGGGAATACATTCTGATCGACACGGCCGGGATGCGCCGCAAGTCGCGCGTTACGGAAGACATTGAGTTTTATTCTACCATTCGCTCGGTGAAAGCAATGGAAGAGTCTGACGTGTGCATCGTGATGCTCGACGCCAGCAACGGGCTCGAAGGCCAGGATATGACGCTGATCGGTCAGGCCGACAAAGCGAAAAAAGGCATCGTGGTGATGGTCAATAAGTGGGATTTAGTGGAGAAAGACTCCAAAACCGCCGACCAGTTGAAGAAGGCCATGCTCGAACGTCTCGCTCCGATGAACTACATGCCGATCATTTTCGCCTCAGTGCTCGATAAGCAGCGGATTTTCCAGGTAATGGAAAAGGCGATGGAGGTATACGAGAATAAAAGCCGTCGCATCACGACTTCCAAGCTCAACGATGTGATGCAGGAAGTGATCGCCAACTACCCGCCGCCCGCTTTCAAAGGCAAGCATATCAAAATCAAATATATGATTCAGTTGCCAACGCCTTCACCGACGTTCGTGTTCTTCTGCAATCACCCCAAATACATCAAGGAGCCATACATGCGCTATCTCGAAAACCGGATGCGCGAGCATTTCGATTTCACGGGCGTACCAATTACGCTGTTCTTCAGGGATAAATAGCTGATTTCTTACTACGCAGACGGGTCAATTTCTTTACGGAATTAGCCCGCTTTTCGTTACAATACTTGAAGTAGTTTTGGAGTACTACCCGGTCGGCTTCGGCCCAGGCGAGGGCGGGAAGTTCGTCGGCAGTGAGCCACAGGATTTGCTCGTGTTCGGTAAGGGCGATCTTGTCGGTGAGGAGCGCGCACACAAAAGGTACCAGCCGAATGGTACGCCAGACGTCGTCGCGGTCGGTATGCGGCAGGCGATCGCCGATCCTGATTTCGACGCACAGTTCTTCCATAATTTCACGCGTCAGGCCTTCCTCTTCGGTTTCGTCGGCTTCAAGTTTGCCGCCGGGAAATTCCCACTGCAAAGCCAGCGACCCGGAGGCCGAGCGCTGCGCCGCCAGTACTTTCCCCTCACGCTCAATAATCGCGCAGGGCACGCTGACGAGTGGTTTCAAGATAATATTCAACGCGGCCATAACTTTTCCATTTTAAAATTTTGGGCAAAAGTACGACAAGGGGACGGTGTGGCAACATGGTGAAGGGGGGAAAGGGTGAAAGGTAAACGGTAAAACGATGTTCTTCGTCTACCTTTTGAACCCGTATTTATGTATAGACCTCGTTTTGTCAACCGTTGGCCGAGAGCCGTTTACCTTTAACCGTTTAACCCAATCCCTTCTCCCTTTCCACCCTTCTCTTAAAAGATCTCCCCCGTCCGATATTCAGGTAAAATTTTCAAGTGCCGATACGCTTTTTCGGTGGCTTCGCGGCCGCGGGACGTACGCTTGAGGTAGCCTTCCTGAATCAGGAACGGTTCGTAGACTTCCTCGATCGTTTCGGCTTCCTCGCTGCAGGCCGTCGCGATGGTGGATAGGCCCACCGGTCCGCCTTTGAACTTGTGGATGATCGTCGTTAGAATGCGGTTGTCCATTTCGTCCAGACCGTTTTGATCGACGTCGAGGGCGTTGAGCGCCATTTCGGCGATAGGTACCGTAATATGGCCTTTGCCCTTCACCTGGGCGAAGTCGCGGGTGCGGCGTAACAAATTGTTAGCGATACGGGGTGTACCACGGCTCCGGCGGGCCAGCTCGTAAGCAGCTTCCTCGTCAATCGGCGAACCGAGCAAATCGGCCGAGCGTAATACGATGGTAGTCAATAGCTTGGCATCATAGTATTCCAGCCGGGCATTGATACCGAAGCGCGCCCGCAGTGGCGCGGTGAGTAAGCCGGCGCGGGTGGTGGCCCCTACGAGCGTAAACGGATTCAAACCGATCTGCACCGAACGGGCGTTGGGCCCGCTGTCGAGCATAATATCGATCTTGTAATCTTCCATCGCGGAGTACAGGTACTCTTCAACAATGGGATTCAGGCGGTGAATTTCGTCGATAAACAGCACGTCGTGCGGCTGCAAATTGGTGAGAAGCCCGGCCAGGTCACTGGGCTTGTCCATGACGGGCCCGGAGGTAATCTTGATGTTGGCGCCCAATTCGTTCGCCACAATGTGCGACAGTGTAGTTTTGCCCAATCCCGGCGGGCCATGCAGCAACACGTGGTCGAGCGCCTCGCCGCGTTGCTTGGCAGCCAGCACAAATATTTTGAGGTTTTCTAGAATCTTCTCCTGCCCCGTAAAATCCTCGAAGGACAGCGGCCGCAGCGCCCGCTCTATATCTTTTTCAGTGGGAGACATGCTCTCCCCTTCCCCACTCATGTATTCTTTCCGCATGGCTTTTTATCGATCAAACCAGAGCGAAATGTTTTACCGCTCCAAAGCCCAAAAATACGAATTTTCGGTGGGAAAACGGTACTTCCTTCACAGCGGTAGGCAGACCTTCAAACGCAAAAAAGCCGGACGCTGGGCCCGGCTTTTATTTCCTTATTCTTAAATCGGTTACCGATGGAAGTCGAGATTAGGCCTTGAACCTGTCCTCAGCTTTGTTAATTCCAGACTTAGCAGCGTCCGACATGTCCTCTACATTATCGTTATAGGCGCTTTTTGCATCGTCCTTCGCGTCTTTTGTGTCAGACTTCGCATCACGGTAAGCGTCTTTTGCGTCGTCCTTAACATCATTATACTTATCCTTAACGTCTTCTTTTGCGTCGTTGTAGGCAGTTTTGACGTCATCTTTCGTGTCCTTTGCTTCCCGCTTAAATTGGTCGAACTTATTTTCGGCTTTGTCAAGCAGATCGTTCTTGCTCGAGATGCCCGTTTGCTCTTTCAAATCATCCACGTACTCCTTGATTTGCGCCTTGGCGTCATCCCAAAAATCTTTCAGGTCGTTTTTAGTGCTTGCCAATTCTTCGCGGGTTTTCTTACCCGATTTTGGAGCTGTAAGGTATCCGACAGCCAATCCAATAATCAATCCTCTTACTAAATTACTCATGAGTATGTTTTTTTAAGTTTTATGAAATATCAACTTGTTGCTTCTGTTCTTAATAAAATTTTGCCAAAAAGTCTCAAGTAACAGTTACTACTGATAATCAGACTACTATATTTTATTTTGAATAAAAACAAAACCACAGGCCGGGGAGAAGGCGGGGCGTAAGTACCTCACTCTACCCAATTTTCCCTAACTTGTTTGCCCGGCTGAACGTATTATTTTTTTGTCCGGAAGAAATAATAGCATTCATCATTACACGAGAAGCTACGATGGGGTCGGTATACTATAACTTCCCCACCCTAATAAACTTTAAACTCATAAACTTTAAACTCCCTTTATGGCCCAAAAGCACACCCCACTCGACGACAAACTACATTGGTACAAGGATGCCATCATATACGAACTCCACATTAAGGCTTTCCGCGATGGCAACGGCGACGGCATCGGCGACTTCGAAGGCATCATGCAAAAGCTCGATTACCTGGAGGACCTTGGCGTCACGGCCATCTGGCTCTTGCCTTTTTACCCCTCTCCATTGCGCGACGACGGCTACGACATCGCCGACTATTATAGCATCAACCCTTCTTACGGCGACATCGAGCAGTTGCAGGCCTTCATCGAAGAAGCCCACAAGCGCAACCTGAAAGTCATTATCGAGCTGGTCATCAACCACACCTCCGACCAGCATCCCTGGTTTCAGCGCGCGCGCAAAGCCCCAAAAGACTCGCCCGAGCGGGATTACTACGTCTGGACCGACGATTCGACTAAATACAAGGATGTCAGGATTATTTTCCAGGATTTCGAAACCTCCAACTGGACCTGGGACCCGGTGGCGCAGCAGTACTACTGGCACCGCTTCTTCCACCACCAGCCCGACCTTAACTACGATAGTCCACTGGTGCAGGAGGAAATTTTTAAAGTTTTGGATTATTGGTGCAAAACGGGCGTCGACGGTTTCCGGCTCGACGCCGTGCCTTACCTCTTCGAGCGTGAAGGCACTAATGGTGAGAACCTGCCCGAAACGCACGCTTTCCTGAAAAAAATTCGGACGCACGTCGACAAGCACTATCCCGGCACGACGCTGCTGGCCGAGGCCAATATGTGGCCCGAGGATTCGGCTTCGTACTTTGGAGAAGGTGAGGGCGACGAGTGCCACATGAACTATCACTTCCCGGTGATGCCGCGCATGTACATGGCGCTGCAAATGGAAGACCGCTACCCGATCATCGATATTTTTGAACAAACGCCTGAGATTCCGGCCACGGGCCAGTGGGCGATGTTCCTGCGCAACCACGACGAACTGACGCTCGAAATGGTAACCGACGAGGAGCGCGACTATATGTACAAGGCTTACGCCAAAGACCCCAAAGCGCGCATCAACCTGGGTATCCGGCACCGGCTGGCCCCGCTTATGGACAACAACCGCCGCAAGATCGAGCTGATGAACTGCCTGCTGTTTTCGCTCAATGGCACGCCGGTAATTTACTATGGTGACGAGATTGGTATGGGCGATAACTTTTACCTCGGCGACCGCGACGGCGTACGTACGCCGATGCAATGGTCGCCCGACCGCAATGCGGGCTTCTCCGAAACGAATCCGCAGAAGCTATACCTGCCCGTAATCCTCGACCCCGAGTATCACTACGAAGCGGTGAACGTCGAGACGCAGCGTCGCAACACGTCTTCGCTGCTGTGGTTTATGAAGCGGATGATCACGATGCGCAAGAAATTCAAGGCGTTCAGCCGGGGCGACATGGAGTTTATTTCGGTGAGCAATCCCAAGATCCTGGCCTTCACGCGTACCTACGAGGAAGAGACCATCCTGGTCATCGTTAACCTGTCGCGCTACACGCAGCCCGCCGAGTT
>JBBSSJ010000236.1:0-7317 GCA_038242095.1 Cytophagales bacterium | reverse complement strand
TGAGGAGCCATTTATAGCTTTTTCTCAGTATGTTCATATTATGTATAAGTCAGTATGGGAGATTGAAATGACCTGATTAAAACGTCAACACCAGGTTGGCGCCCAGGCGGCGCGTGGTAGGCTGAGCGCCCAGGTCGAAGCCCTGCACGTTGGAATCCGGAAAGGAAGCCAGCGTCTCGGGGTCGAAGTTCAGGCCGGGAAGCATATTGGGCGCTTTCCACAAAAGATTGCGGCCCGATACGGTCAGGCGGGCGCTGCCGAAAGGCAGCTTACTCAAAAAGCGCTTGGGAACCGAATAGCCCACCGATACTTCGCGCAGACGGATCGTCGTAGCGTCATAAACGTTTACCTCATCCTGTCCGTACGCCCCGAAACCATTCGAGAAGTGGTAGTCGAAGGAGGTGATACCCGTAGTGTTCTTGATGGTCTGACCGTCCGCACCCAAAACGGGCTTGAATGTAGAAGGATCGCCGTACACGCCGGGAATCACCCGCAGACCCTCGCGGTCAACGGAATTGACCAGCTGTCCACGTAACAGCAGCGAAGCGGCTGTAGACGACCAGATGTCGCCACCCTGGCGCCAATCGATCAACGCGTTGATCGTGAATCCTTTCCACGAGAACGTATTGGTCCAACCCAAAGTAAAGTCAGGGTTGGGGTTACCGATGATATCGGCGGAAGGGTTGGCAAACGGCAATCCCGTCAATTCATTGATCAATAAATTCCCTGCGTCATCACGAGCATTCTGTGTGCCGTAGATCTGGCCGTAAGGCTGACCCGTGCGGTGAATGGCACCCAAAGCCGAAAGGCCGGTACCACCCAGGAATATTTCGCCCTGCGGACCGGCATCGGTTACCAGGGAACGGATCCGGGTAAAGGCGAAGTAGCTGTTCCAGCGGAAGCCGTTGCTCAGTTCGACCGGAACCAAAGTCAAACCAACTTCCCAGCCCTTGTTATTGATCGAACCTGCATTCACAACTTTATAGTTGTAGCCTGACGAAGAGGGAATGCGTTGCTCCACGATTTGATCTTCGGCGTTGGAATTGAAGTAAGTCAAATCCAGGCCAATCCGATTTTTGAACAACTGTACCTCGATTCCTGTCTCGAATTCAGATTTGAATTCGGGACGCAACTCGGCGTTGTTGAGGGTATTGCTGGCCGTGGCGTTGTAAACGATTTGTCCACTCGACGTCCGATAAGCCGTTCCGAGCGGGTACACGTTCTGGATGCGATAGGGATCGGTGTCTGAGCCCACTTTACCGTATGCAGCCCGCACTTTTAGCAGATCGATCATCGCAGGCATTTTCAAAGCATCCGAAAGGACAACCGAGAGCGTAGCCGCCGGGTAGAAATAAGTACGATTATTCACCGGCAGCGTGGAAGACCAGTCCTTACGACCCGTCAGACCCACAAAGACGAAATTCTTGAAGCCTAATTGCATATCAGCGTATACACCGTACAGTCGGCGCAGCGAGCGCGAGTCGTTATTGGCGATCTGGGTAGCGGTAGCGTCCAAATTATTCAGACCCCGCGAGATGATGTCCGTACCGGTCGTAGTCTGCCGGGTGCGGCTGCGCTGGTTGGCGTTACCGCCCACCAAAAGACGGAAGGAGAAATCCTCTGAAAAGTCCTTGTTTACCGTCACGATGGCGTTGTAGTCCTGCTCGGTAAAGCCCACATTGTCGCGGCGCACAAAGCCCAGGGGTGCAGACTGTCCGCCTTTAGCCTGGAAACGCTGGCGAGCGTCGGTATACGTATTGACCCCACCCTTTACGAGTACACTAATCCAGGGGGCAATGTCGTAAGACAGCGCCATGTTACCATAGGCCCGGTTTACGGTGCTTACCGAACGGTTGTATTTAACCGACCAAAGTGGATTGTCGAGTGGGCGGTAGAACAGGTTTGCGCCTGTTTGCGGGTTTTCGAAAGGATACTCATTCAGGTTGAAGTTACGGGGCAGGAAAAACAAGCGCCCGAAGATGGAACCTTCATTACCGTATCCGCCATAATCCGTGTAGTATCCGGCCCCCAGCGGAGGGTTATCGGTAGTTGTGTTCACATAGTTGACGTTACCACTCAGGTTGACGCCGTTGGCAAGCGTGGCGTTACCACCAAAGCTGATGTTGGTACGCGAACTTTCCTGCGTGGGTACGATTCCCTTGTTGGTCATGCGTGAAACCGTGGCATTCAGGCTCGTCTTGTCGCCCGTTGAACTGATGTTCAAGCCATTCTCGATCAGGCTACCTTTACGGAAAAAGCCACCCACTATATCGTGAGGCACCAGGGGTACGGCTATCCCGTTGCCATACTCATCACAAAGATTGGGATAAATAGCGCAAAGGTTATTGTTTATTTTTAGTGGATGCTGGGCGGTGCCTTCGGGGTAAGGCTTGCCTTTGTTGGGGCCATTGGCGTAGAAAGAAACATCCTTGGTATAGCGGGTGCGTCCACCATACACTTCCTGGTTAATCTTGTCCACTTGTGAAGGGAAGGGAGAACCCCAGTTACCGATGAAACCACCGTTGTAGTTCTGGTTGGAACCCTGCATGTAGACATCCTGATAATCAGGAAGCGCCGAAATTGACTCCTGGCTGTACGAAGAGTTCAGTGTGATCTCCATGCCTTTCCGGGCTTTCTTGCTACCTGCTTTGGTAGTTATCAGGATTACGCCGTTTACGGCCCGTGAACCGTAAAGCGCAGCGGCAGCAGCACCCTTAAGTACCGACACGGACTCGATGTTGTTGGGGTCGATGTCGTAAGCGCGGTTGGAAGCACCCGTGTTGGAAGCAAAGTCGCCCGAGCCGCCGGCGGTCACCGAGTTGTCGAACGGAATGCCGTCTACCACAAAGAGCGGCTGGGTTGAACCCGTCAGCGAGTTGAAGCCACGAATGTTGATTTTAGTGGCCTGACCGGGAGCTCCCCCACCACCGGTGACGTTAACGCCGGGCATTTTGGCCGATAGCGCGCGTAGCGGGTCAGGCTCGGAACGCTGGGCGAGTTGGTCGGCATCCACACCCGAGACGGCGTAGCCCAGTCCTTTTTTCTCGCGCTGAATTCCGATGGCCGTGACGACCACCTCTTGAAGATTCTTGGTATCGGAAGCCAGTTGCAAATTAATTACCGAGCGGTTTCCGACTCTTTCCTCCTGGGTAGTAGTTCCAACGAAACTGAACACCAGCGTGGCATTGGCAGAAGGCAAATTAACGGAGTAATTTCCGTCAGCATCGGTATTAGTACCCGTGGTGCTGCCTTTGACAACCACTGATACGCCGGGAAGTGCGCTGCCATCTTCCGAGGCGGTCACTTTGCCGGTAACTTTCCGGTCCTGGGCGAATGAAGCCGCCCAGGTCGAGCACACCAATACGAGGCTCAACAGTAGATTTTTTCTCATTCAACGAGATTGTATAGGTTAAAAATGGGATCCTTTCTCAGCAAAGGTAATTAATCCATTAAACAATCCAAATACGATCTCTTAAATTTGTTATACCGAATAAAATATAGGACTAGTATACCTTTTTAGAATTTAATATTGGTAAATCGACTATCCGCCGGGTTACAAAGTGTATCTGCTGACTCAGAATGAGCATTAGGCAATCATCTCATTTACAGTATGATAGTTTGCCATACCAGTATTTGGCTAGACAATGATAGGCTGGCAGCCCATTCATTCTAAGAAATGTGCAAGATAAAGTATTCTGGAAATTTCGGATTCTATCCTTAACACTAAGATATCTAGAGCCTGGCCAAAGCCGGGCTTTCGTCGAGTACTTTGCGGGCGTGGCGCAACCCTACCGCGAATAGTTCGCGTGCCTTACCAAGGTCGTAAACGGTGTAGTCGCCAAGGAGCGGCGATTCGATCAGAAGATCGCATTTCTCGAAAAGCCGCCTGGTTTTGGCGTGAACGGCCAGAATCAAACTCCGCGACACCACTTCGCGGGTACTTCGCGGCGGGCGCCGTAGTTTGAACGGATTGCAGTGTACGCCGATCATGAAATCCACTTTTCCTTCCAGTGGCCCCACGGGCATATTGTTCAGCACCCCGCCATCGACCAGATACCTCCCCTGGTACTCCATAGGGGCAAACAGTCCCGGCAGGCAGCACGACGCGAGCACGGGTCGCGCCAGCTCGCCCGCTTGGAAAAAAACTGCCTCACCCGCGTAAATGTCGGTAGCCGACACCACGAGCGGAATTTTGAGCGACTCGAAAGTATTTTCGGGGATGTACTGCCGGTACATGCCTTCCAGGCGATCGATTCGCAACAAACCGTTTCCGCCAAAAGTAGGCCGCAGGTACCGCAGGAAATTGGTACGGACGATGATTTCCAGAATCTCGTCCGGTCCGTAGCCATAGGCCAGCAGACCACCTGCCAGAGCCCCCGCGCTGGTACCGCTGATGATGTCGGGATAAATACCCCGCTCTTGCAGGGCCTTCACCGCGCCCAGATGCGAGATGCCGCGGGCGCCGCCGCCCGAAAGTACGAGTCCGATTTTCATGATTGTTTAACTGTTGAATCGTGTAATTGTTGAATTGTTACACGGAGATATCTTGGGACGGCTCCGAAAACAATCAAATAAAATCCGTCAAAGCACCTCGCACCAGAATTCTTATGCCCTTTTCCGTTTTTTCCAGCGTCGCGGCTTCGTAAACAGGGTCGTGTTCAAAAATAAGAATGGCATTCTCGGAGATGGCAAAATTCAGGACATCTGCTTTTTCGTCCATCGTGCGCAAAGGCCGCACATCGTAGGCCATCACCCAGGGCAAGGGCACATGGGCGGCAGAAGGAATAAGATCGGCCGCGAAAATGAGGGTTTTATTATTGTAATGAATGATGGGCAACATCATTTGTTCGGTATGCCCTCTTACATTGATAAAATTCACGTGAGGAAAAGGTGAATCTTCCCCGACAAACTTTAATTGGCCTGATTCCTGGATTGGGAGAATATTCTCCGACAAAAAAGAGGCCTTCTCACGCGGATTCGGGAATATTGCCCACGCCCAATGGTCAGCATCAGACCAGTAGGTGGCATTGGGAAAAGTAGTCCGAAAAGTCTCGCCCTCGCGCACGACCGCCCCCCCGATGTGGTCGAAATGCAGGTGGGTCAGCAGAACATCCGTAATGTCTTCGGGTTGGAAACCCGCTTTTTTGATGGATCTCAAAAGCGTCGCGTCGCCGTGCGGCGCGTAGTAGCTGAAAAACTTTTCGCTCTGCTTATCACCCATACCCGTGTCGATCAGGATCAAGCGATCACCATCTTCGATCAACAGGCAGCGCATGGCCCAAGTGCAGAGGTTGTTGGCGTCAGCGGGATTATGCTTCTGCCAAAGCGATTTCGGCACGACGCCAAACATGGCCCCGCCGTCAAGCTTGAAAAATCCGGTGTCGATTACGTGCAGGTTCAAAAGGGTTGAAAGGTTAAAGGTGGAAAGTATAAATCGTATCCGCCAAGTGGTTCGAGAGAGCAGTTTTTTAAGTTGGCGGCTTCTTTTTGTTTAAAAAAGGTATAATCCGCCGATCATAGCTTTTTTAGATGAGCCAAGATAAAAAATTAAACCATTCAACACGACAACAGCCAACCGTTTCAACACTTCAATCCATATTCGCTTCCAGATGCTACTACGCCCCATCCTGCCCTTTATTATTTCTCTTCTCTTTTTTGGCGTAAAGAAGCCAGCCAGCGCCCAGCCGGCACCGGTCACCTACGTCAACACACACATCGGTACCGCACCCGCGACGACGGCGAGCGCACGGCGCCATAGCGAGGGCGGCAGTGAATTGAAGGGCCAAACCATGCCCGCCGTAAGCACGCCCTACGCTATGACGCAATGGACGCCCCAAACCCGCGCCACCGAAACCAAGTGCGTAGCGCCCTACTACTACGGCGACAAGAAAATTCAGGGCTTTCGGGCCACGCATTGGCTGAATAGTTCGTGCGTGCAGGACTACGGCTCGCTGACGATCATACCGCTCTCTAAGAATCTGGTCGCCCAGCCCGAGGCGCGTGCTTTGGAATTCAGCCACCAAACCGAAGTCGCTACGCCCGCCTACTACGCGGTGCGCCTGAACGCGATAAAATCCGAAATGACTTCCACCGCCCGTTGCGGCCTGCTTCGATTCACCTTCGAGGGCGACGACGACCACACAATTTTGATCGAACCCAACAGCGACGAAGGAGAAGGGTATGTAGCGATCGATGCTGAAAAAGGGGAGATCATGGGCTACAATCCTGTCCACCGCATTTATCAGGGCGCGGGCCAACCGGCGGGGTTTAGTGGGTACTTCGTCGTGCAGTTCGACACGGCTTTTGAGCAGTATGGTATCTGGCGCGACGATGCCATTCAAGCTAATGCCAACACAGCCCGGGGGAGCAAAAAGCGGGGCGAGCGCCTGGGCGCTTACGTCGGTTTTGGCAAGAAAAGAAAAACGATTACCGTGCGGGTCGGCACTTCCTTTACCAGCCTGGAAGGGGCACGGCAAAATCTTCTGGCGGAGATTAAGGATTTCGATTTTGACAAAGTAAAAAAGGCCAGCGAGGTCGCCTGGAATATCGCTTTGGGCAATATGTCGGTAAAGGGTAGCGACGAAGATAAAGTGCTATTTTACAGTGCACTCTACCGTAGCAAACTCAGCCCGCGCCTGTTCTCAGACATCGACAGCCGCTACCCTGCTTTCGCGGGGGGTAACCCTGTTCAAAAGGCCGACGGATTTGATTATTACGACGATTTCAGCCTTTGGGATACGTTTCGGGCAGCAATGCCGCTACATGTGTTGCTCGAGCCCGGTAAAGCCGCCGGCATGATGCAGTCCCTGACCAAAAAAGCCGGACAGGGCGGTTGGATGCCGATATTCCCCTGTTGGAATAGCTATACCGCCGCCATGATCGGCGACCACGTCCTCAGCGTGATGGCCGATGCCTACGCCAAGGGCGTACGCGGCTTCGACGTAGCAACTGCTTACAAGTACTTGCGCAAGAATGCCTTCGAGCCTAACCCCGACCCTAAAAGCTACGCCGCCGGACAGGGCCGCCGGGCGTTGGACAGCTATTTAAAGTATGGCTACGTACCAATGGAAGACAGCGTCTGGCAGGCCTTCCACAAACGCGAGCAGACTTCGCGGACGCTGGAGTACGCCTACGACGATTTTTGCCTCTCGACCCTAGCCCAGTCGCTGGGCCACACCGAAGATGCGGCTTTGCTCCGGAAAAGAGCTTTGAACTACAAAAATGTCATCGACCCGGCCACAGGCTACGCGCGCGGTCGCCGCGCCGATGGTGGCTGGAGCCAAAACTTCGATCCGTCCGCCAGCCGTGCCAGCTTCA
>JBBSSJ010000235.1:0-7321 GCA_038242095.1 Cytophagales bacterium | reverse complement strand
CGAAACGCACCGACTCCGGCGTGCGCAGGGTAGAGTCGGTGGTCCAAATTTCCACCAGCGAGTTGGCTCCCAACGTGGCGGTCATGGCGGTGGAGTCAGCGGTATTGTTATCACTATTTTTGGCCGAATCGCAGGCAGTGAAACAAAACAGGGGAGCAAGCAGGAATAAGGGTTTGAAGTTCATCGGGTCTGATCAGGTTAATTTTTAGTTAGAAAAGATTCGTATCTGACTTCTGGTAAAGTTGCCGTGGCTGGATTTCTAATCATAAGACCGGATTAATCTTTGATTAGCGTATATTTAGAAAGTCAGTTGTCGTCGTTCCTTTGCTCAAAATTATGCGTTACAAAAATTTTCTGATCGCGATTCTCTCGTTTTTATATTCAAACGTCATCGCCCAATCCTACGATGTACTGATTAAAAATGGGCGCATCATGGATGGCACGGGCAACTCCTGGTACTATGGCGATGTAGGCGTAAAAAATGGAAAAATCACTGCCATCGGTAAGCTTAACCAAGCTACCGCTTCCCGCACCATCGACGCCGCGGGTCTGGTGGTGGCACCCGGCTTCATTGACGTCCACACCCACATCGAGGGCGACGAAATGGTGACGCCCACGGGCGATAATTTCATCCACGACGGCGTCACTACCGTCGTGACGGGCAATTGTGGCGGCTCCAGTGCGGATATCGCCAAGTACTTTGCCCGCCTCGACTCCGTCAAAACTTCCCTAAACATTGCCACGCTGATCGGCCACAATACGGTCCGCCGGGCCGTAATGGGCGACGCGCAACGCAATCCGACGCCCGCCGAGCTGGCGCACATGGAGCACTAGTAAAGAAAGCCATGCGCGAGGGGGCAGTAGGCCTGTCGACTGGTTTGATTTACGTGCCCGGCACTTACTCCGAAACGCCCGAGGTGGTGGCGCTCGCCAAAGCCGCCGCCCAATACGGCGGCGTATACGCCTCCCACATCCGCGATGAGGGCGACGGGGTGACCGAAGCCGTCAGCGAAGCCATTGCCATTGGCCGCGCCGCCGAAATCCCCGTCCAGATTTCGCACTTCAAGGTGACCTATAAACCCAACTGGGGCCGATCCGTCCAAACGCTGGCGCTGGTCGAGAATGCCCGCAAGGAAGGGCTCGACGTGACCGTGGATCAATATCCCTACGTCGCCAGCAGTACCACGCTCGACACCACAGTACCCACCTGGGCGTTCAGCGGAGGCCGCGACTCGCTCAAAGCCCGACTCGCTGATCCCGCCACACGCCTGAAAATCAAGCAGGAAATGGTGGACAAACTCAAAAGCAAGCAACTCGACAGCTATGAATACGCCCAAGTGGCCCGATATGCACCGGACACCAGCTACAACGGTAAAAACATCAGCCAAATTAACTTATTGAAAGGCCGCAAAAGCAAACCGATGGAGGAAGTCGAAACGATTCTTGAAATGATTGAAACCGCAAGCCGCACCCAAATGGTGTATTTCAGCATGGATGAGAAGGATCTGACGCGCATCATGCAGTATCCCTTTACAATGATAGCCTCCGACGCGGGCATCGCGCGCTTTGGTTCGGGCATGCCGCACCCGCGCGCCTACGGTACCAACGCCCGCGTGTTGGGCCGCTACGTCCGCGATCAGAAAGTCATCCGCCTCGAAGATGCTATCCGCCGCATGACCTCACTTCCCGCCCAAAAATTTAACCTTCGCGACCGGGGCCTATTGCTGCTCGGCATGGCTGCCGACCTCGTCGTCTTCGACGAAGCCACCGTGGGTGATGCGGCCGAGTTCGCCAATCCGCATGTATATTCGGTGGGGTTCAAGTATGTGTTGGTGAATGGGGCAGTGACGGTGGCGGAGGGGAGGCATACGGGCGTTAGGCGTGGGGGCGTTTTGAGGGGGAATCCGTAACTTGTTCGCGGATTGCGTTGCAAACGCGAAGTAAGACAACCCTGATTGCAAATCAGGGTCAGCAGGGTCGCGAGCGGGTACGTATGACATCAAAATCTCGGAATAAAATCTAATAGAAAGAACAATTTATGGAAGGAGTGACTAACCCAAGTTTGGATTTGGAAAAGGTACTTACGGATTCTTCCCTACCTAGTGTCGCAATAGAATACGGTGAATTATTTCTGGATGGCATTCTGAAAGAAGGTGTACTTAAAGAAATGCCAATAGTTGGTTCAATCATTGGTGGAATTCAATTCGCTAATTCGATTCAGAAGCATCTTATAGTTAAAAAACTATATAAATTCTTGTTTGAACTAAAAGATATTCCAGAAGAAACACGAAGAAGTAAGATTAACGAAATTAATAATTCAAAAAAATATGCTAGTAGTGTTGGAGAAATGATATTCGAGCTACTAGAAAAAATTGAGAGTGATGGAAAACCAGAAATAATAGGTAAACTTTTCAAAGCAGTTTTAGAAGAAAAGATTGATTACCGGACCTATTTAAAACTTGCTCACATAGTTAAATCAGTATTTTACTATGACCTGGTTCAACTAAAAGAAATGACTAAAAATGATCTGATTATCGGGGAGATGAAAGATAGTTTATTTTTATCAGAATTAACAGATACAGACTTTGTTGCGAATTTCAGTGATGCGTACAATGATAACGAAAAAGGAGAATCTAATACGAAGTTGACCGATTTAGGCAAGGTACTTATTTACACAGGCATGAGTTAATGAGACTGTAAATTGAACTGTGTCAATTTTGCTAATTACCGATGAAAGCTTCTTCATCGACTCGGAGTCTATCCCCGCTAACCCTGATATGTAATAAGGACGGTCGGCCGCTGCCGTTTCATCACCTCGCATTTGCAACGCAATCAGAGTCCAAGGAACTACCTTTACCCAATCACTTCAAAGTATTTCCCCCAAAAAAACCATGGACCAAATCCAAGAAGCAAAGCGCTGCTTAGCCAACGCCCGCGAGATATTGAGCGAAAAAGGCCAAAAGGAAGACGGCCTGTACCAAGGTATTAAATACGTAAAGATGGCGGGGCACACCGCTTATACGGGCGTGCTGGTGGCACTCGATGCATCGCTGGGCAAGAAAATGAAGGGCCGCAAAGATGTGGAATAGTACAAAGAGCATCTGGCAAAGCTGGACAATAAGTTGCTACATTCCTTCGTGGGCGTATATGATACGCTACATCTTTCTATGAGTTATGACGGAAATCCGTTGGCCAGTGTGGCGTCGGGTGGCCTGGAAGAAGCAGCGAAAATCATCGATTGGGTAGAGCGGCGAAAAGTGGCGGCTTGATAGAAAAAACAAACATGCAAAAAGCACTCATTTTCGGCGGCACCGGCTTCATTGGGCTGAGCCTCGCCGACCATTTAGCTGAAAAAGGTCTACGCCCGGTGTTGGTAGCCCGCAGTAAACCTGATCCTTCCGTGAAGCACGAATTTGTTTCGTGGGATGCGGTCTCGGCGGGGGCTTGGATAGAAGAACTGAACGGCGCGTTGGTGGTCGTAAACCTCGCTGGCAAAACCGTCGACTGTATCAAAACCCCCGATAATTGTGACTTAATTCTGCGATCGCGGGTCGATTCTACGAAAGCCATTGGCAGAGCGATGAAAATGGTGGCAAATCCACCCAACATATAGGTGCAGATGTCGACAGCTCACATTTACGGCGATCCGCCCCGGCAACTGTGCACCGAAACATCCTCGACGGGTTATGGCTTGGCGCCTTTCGTGGGAAAATCCTGGGAGCAGGCTTTCTACGAATCCCTTCCTGAAGATACCAGGGGCGTAGTACTGCGGACGAGCTTTGTCATTGGTCGAAACGGCGGGGCATTATCCAGTCTGAAACAAATTGTAAAACTAGGTTTGGGCGGAACCGTTGCCGATGGGTCACAGGGAATGAGCTGGATTCATGAATACGACATGAATGAGATCATCCATCAGGCGATCGTCAATACAAAGTACCATGGCATGTATATTTCCAGCGCCCCAAATCCCGTGTCTAACAAGGAGTTCATGCAGGCAATGCGCAAGAAACTGAACATCTCGATTGGATTTCCTGCGCCAGAATTTATGGTGAGGCTGGGGGCGAAGCTTTTATTTCAAACGGATCCTGAACTGGTGCTATACGGGCGGTACGTAAAATCCGAGCGGATCGAGCAGGAAGGTTTCACGTTCAAGTACCCTCACCTGAATATGGCTTTGGATAATCTAATCGACTAGCTATCGTTTGCCTGTTTTTTAAGCTGGACTGCGTAGCATCATATCGCGGCTTTTCTTTATAATGCACATTCAACCCTCAAATAGCTTGTTCACGTAACCCTTAAACTATGAAGAAAACGTTTCCGCTCCTTTTAATGCTTGGCTTGTTTTTGGTAGCTACTGCCGTTTTTGCCCACGGGGTAGACGAAAAAACGAAGGCTTTCCTGATGGATAATGAAGGGGCAGCCTTCTTTCCCTTCCTCTACATTGGGGCCAAGCACATGATCACCGGCTACGACCACTTGCTGTTTCTGGTGGGCGTTATTTTCTTTCTGTATCGCCCTAAAGACATTCTGATTTACGTCAGCTTTTTCACGATCGGCCATAGCTTGACGCTGCTTTTCGGCGTCCTGAATAATATGTCGATTGATGCCTATCTTATCGATGCGATCATTGGCTTCTCCATTGTCTACAAAGGCTTCGATAACCTCGGTGGGTTCAAAAAAGTGTTTGGCTTTCAGCCTAATACCAAAATCGCCGTGCTGATTTTTGGGTTATTCCACGGATTTGGATTAGCCTCTAAGCTCCAGGACTTCGATTTGGGTAAAAACGGGCTGCTGACCAATTTGATTGGATTCAATGTAGGCGTGGAAATAGGGCAGTTCGTTGCCTTGTCATTCATACTTTTATTTATAAGTATGTGGCGACATTCGGCAAGTTTTGTAAAGTTCTCCGTCTTGACCAACGTACTTTTAATGACCGCAGGATTCGTGCTGATCGGCTATCAACTCACTGGCTATTTCAATCAATAAGATAAATGAAAATGGAAAATTACAATCCGACACTTCTGAATAAAAGACAAATTTTAACCGGGACGGCTATCGCTTTATTAGTTGGGATTTTGCTATTCGTTAGCGCCGTACTGCCTGCCGAATACGGGATGGATCCGCTCGGTACGGGCAAATCACTGGGACTTAGTAAACTTTATCACAGTCATGCCGCAGAAAGTACTACAAAGCTGGAGGCAGGTACTACCGAAGCGTCGCCCCTTTTGGCAATAAAGGATCTTGGATCGAGCCCGGAGGTACCTATGCCAAAGGAGGCCCAAAATCCACCGCCGGTTCAGCAATACAGCGAGCGGCAGGATAGCGTAATCGTCAAAGTAGCCGCAGGAAAAGGAATTGAATACAAAGTAAAGGTGCTGAAATACGGCTCATTGAAGTACGATTGGACCACCGATGAGGGTATTCTTTATTCTGATTTTCACGGCGATGTAAAAGAAGCAACCCCACCCAAGGAAGAGTTCTACGTTAGCTATACCGTAGCCTATTCAAACAATGTGGCCGGTACTTTCTTGGCCCCCTACGAAGGAAGGCACGGCTGGTATTTTAAGAACAGAAGTGATCGGGATATCACGGTCGTTCTGCGGCTGAACGGCCAGTACGCGTTGGAGCAGTAGTTGCCGAGCGGCAATCCGTTGTCGGCTTATCTCCCCGCGTTTGCAACATGAGCTTAACAAAAGGTTCGTAGTAATAGTGAATGAAAAGAGGTGACCGAACATTCGGCCACCTCTGATTTTGTTAGCCCGATTCTAATACTACAAATCAACCTTGCCCACCATTTCCTCCGGCTTAACCCACGCATCGAACTCCTCGGGCGTGAGATAGCCCAGATTCACAGCAGTTTCTTTCAAAGTGCTGCCATTTTTGTGCGCGGTCTGTGCGATTTCGGCGGCTTTGTAGTAGCCGATTTTTGGATTTAGCGCGGTGACCAGCATCAGCGAATTGTTGACGTGCTTCTGAATATTGTCGCGGATGGGTTCGATGCCAGCCGCGCAATTGTCGTTGAACGACATACATACATCGCCAATCAGTCGGGCCGAGTGTAGGAAGTTGTAGGCTATCATGGGCTTGAACACGTTCAGCTCAAAGTGTCCGCTGGCCCCGCCGATGCTGATGGCCACGTCGTTGCCGAGAACCTGGGCGGCCACCATCGTCATGGCTTCGCATTGCGTAGGATTTACTTTGCCGGGCATGATCGAACTGCCGGGCTCGTTGTCGGGAATCTGGATCTCGCCAATTCCCGCACGCGGACCGGACGACAACATTCTGATGTCATTACCGATTTTCATCAAACTCACGGCTACGGTTTTCAAAGCGCCGTGCGCTTCCACAATGGCATCGTGGGCGGCCAGCGCCTCAAATTTGTTTTCGGCGGTGATGAAGGGCAGGCCCGTCAGATCGGCGATGTGCGCGGCGACGTTTTCGGAATAGCCTTCGGGCGTGTTGATGCCCGTGCCCACGGCGGTACCGCCCAGAGCGAGTTCAGATAAATGTGCCAGCGTGTGGTCGATGGCCCGTAAACCGTGCGTGAGTTGCGAGGCGTAACCCGAAAACTCTTGGCCCAACGTGAGCGGCGTGGCGTCCATAAAGTGGGTACGGCCGATCTTGACGATATCCTTAAATTCTGCCGCCTTAGCTTGCAGCGTGTCACGGAGTTTGGTAATGCCGGGAATCGTCAGCTCAGCCAAAATCTTGTAGGCCGAGATGTGCATAGCCGTCGGGAAAGTGTCGTTGGACGACTGCGATTTATTGACGTCATCGTTGGGATGCAGGAATTTCTGCTTGTCCGAGAGCTCGCCGCCATGCAGCACGTGGCCGCGGTAGGCAATGACTTCGTTGCTGTTCATATTGGATTGCGTGCCGGAGCCCGTCTGCCACACGACCAACGGAAACTGGTCGTCTAGCTTCCCTTCCAGAATCTCGTCGCAGACTTTACCGATCAATTCCGCTTTTTCTTTGTCCAAAACGCCCGCATCGGCGTTGGTGAGCGCGGCGGCTTTTTTGAGGTAGGCGAAGGCCTTGATAATTTCCTTCGGCATCTTGTTGATGTCCTGCGCGATGGGGAAATTCTGGATCGAGCGCTGCGTTTGGGCGCCCCAATACACGTCGGCGGGTACTTGTACCTCGCCCATCGTGTCTTTTTCTATGCGATAGTTCATTTTGAATTATGAGATATGAGATATGAATTATGAGATTTACTTTTTTTAAAATTCGCAAACCTCATTACCGTAAAATTAGGGCAGAACGGGGAGTTTTGGTAGGCTTTTTCTTGTAAATATTCAGGTAGGAGTACGAACTCCGGGTT
>JBBSSJ010000234.1:0-7373 GCA_038242095.1 Cytophagales bacterium | reverse complement strand
TGTGGATGTACATCCGCAGCCGCTCCCGGAACTGCATGTCGACATTGACGTTGCGGTATACCGCCCGCGAATCGCCGTCGCGCAGGTCGGTCACGCACAAGCTCATCGATTGCTCGTTGAGCAGTCCGTTGCCCGCCGGTTGCGTAATATCCCGGTCCCGCTCCCAGCCCGGCGGTATGTTGTACACATACTTTTTGTTGACATTATTGGCTTGGCTATTTTCTTCGATACTCACCGTTCCAACCGTAAAACTGGCATCGTAGGGCTCGGGCACTTCCTGCAAGCCGGGCGCATCGAGGTCCAGCAGGTACTTGCGGTACTGCTGCCCCACCATTTGGAGCTGCGCAAAGCGGAGCACGACGGGTTGGGCGAAATCCGTCAGGTACATGCGCACGAAACGAATGGACTTGAAGCCATTGATTTGCCCCACCTTGCGCGTAAATTCCTTCACCGGCATCCTGTACAAGTACCAGTTGGCGCCATCCACAACGGTCTGATCCACGATGTGGCCTTTTCCGATGGCGAGTCCGCCGGGTTTCAGGTCTATTTCGTATTCGTAATAAGCCTCGTTGTCGTTGATGGTATTATCGACGTTCAGATCTTCCGAATCAGGCAAGTTGGTCGAGGCCGGAGTAATATTGTTGGCGTTATTGCCACCGCTGCCGCTTTCGGGCGAGTTGTTCTCCATCCCCAGGAACTCCTTATACCGCTCAATAATTTGTTTTTTTTCGGCATCCAGTTCAGCCCCCAGATAATACTGAAAGTCATCACCCGACGGGTCGGCCACGATGCGCGCCCGCGCTTCGGGGCTCAGTGCGGCGGGTAGCTTGTCCAGGAAAGTCTGTTGAAAGTACCGGCGTTCGTTGGCGTTGTTGAGGCCGTCGAGACCGACGTCTTGCTTCTGTCGCGCGCCCGGTTCGTTGCTGAATGCATTGATCAGAAACTGCTGCTTGGTCACGCGCCCCCAGGCGGTGCTGTCGACGTTCTGCCCGGCCCGGGTACCCGTTTCGTCGACCGGTAAACCATTCTCGAAGTTGAAGCGGCCGTCTTTGATAACGTCCTCCGAAATATCCCCGAGGTTGAATACCAGTTTGCCACCCGTGGTATTATTTTCATTCCGGACGCCATCCCGAACTTTGCCGTTTTCGTCCCGGATGAAAGGATCCAGGAGCCAAAATTCAATGTTCTCAATGTTGGCATTATCGAAGTCGATATCCGATGTGACCGCCCGGCTGATGGCCCCGAAGTTACGGCGGGGGTCCTTCAACCGGCCGTCGTTGGTCAGATCCGTATTGTAGTTGTACATGCCCCGCTCTTCGGGAAAGTACGCGATATCCAGAATGTTCTGCGGAAGACCGATGGGTGGTTGCGTACGGCCGGGGAACAGCGCCTGCGGAAGAAACTGCCGCTCGTAGAAATTGGTGATTTTGTCGGGAATATTGGGTGGCTTACTCGCGCCCCCGAAACCGTTGTTGTACGTAAAAATATTATCCACCGAATAGGCAGATATTTTGGCCCGGCGGTAGCCAAACTCCAGGGGATTGACGGGTGTGCCCTGCGGGAATTGCTGCGGGGTGGCACCCAGCCGCCAGCGGGTCGGTTGCCGGGTTAGGTCGTAAATCGTGCGGGCGGCCTCGAAGTCGTCGATCAGCGAGCGGTTGCCCACGCGCGGGGCCACGCCGGGAAATATCTTGGCGACTTCGCCCTTGAACAAAATGCTGGAAGGCTCCTTAGTTTGCAACAGCGGCAGTTTGTCGAGGAACTTGGTCAACCAGGGCGCGTCTTTGCGGATATTGGCGTCGAAACCTACGATGGTATTATTGGTGGGCTCGTTGCCGATCGCCACGCGGGTCAGGAAACCGGCGGGGGTTTCGCGGTGATTCATGACCGTGGCCCCGATGTTGATGTCGTTGTTGACGAGGTAGTCCAGCCGGGTACCGAATAGCGTGCGGGTTTGGCTGTTGAATAGGTCAGGGCGTTCGTACTCGATCACAATTTCGCGGCCCGAGTTGAGCACGCTGGGATTGACCAGCCGCACGCGTCCGATTTGCGCCTCGACCAGAAAGTCGGAACCGCGCGACAGCGATACGCCCCCGGCCGTTACGGTCACCGATTCTTCAGACACACCGTAGGGCAGCTGCACATCGGTCCCACCCGCCGATTGGTACGCACCTCTCAGGTAGTACTTGTTCTTTTCCGTGACCTGTTGGGCGTCGATTTGGGTGGTGTTATAGAGTTCGTTGAAGACGTATTTATTCCTTAAAATATCCTCGTCCGGCCCGAAGTACTTGGCCAGGTTGGAGCCGAACGGTTCCAGCACCGGGAAAAACACCCGGCCCGTGCGGGTATCGATCGTGATACCGGGCACGAAGTCGAAGTTGCCGTCGGGTTGCAGGTCATTAACGGGGTTGAGGCGATCCAGACCCATCACGCGCAAAAGGGGTTTGTTTTGCAGATTTCGCCCCTCCTGTAGGGTGGGGTTGTCAATGCCCGTGAGGTCGTCTTTATAGATTACCCTTAGCTGAAATCCCTGCCGGTCGATTTGGTTGGTACCGAGCGCGTACACGTTTTTCATCATCAAATCCCACAACGGCAGTTGGGTATTGTTCCGAATCGTGGACGATTTGAGCAGTTTCAAAGCGATCACCTGGTCGTCGGGACGATTCTGGTAATCCTCCGTTAGTTCGCCCACTTTGTAGTTTCGGCCATTGAGCGTGTACTCGTAAGCCACAGCCAGCACTTCATCGTTGCGCAGCGGCACGGTCAGCGACAGGTAGCCCAGTTGCGGATTGAACGAATATTCGTTTTGTCCCAAAAGCCGCTTAGCCCCGCGCAGCACCTCGAAGTCTATGCTTTTTTCTAAGCCTAAGGTATTGGTAAGTTCAAAAGTCGCGCGGTCCACTTGCCGGAAAACATCGTTTTGCCGTAATTTCTCGTACAGGCCGTTGGTGGCGTTATCGACGGGCTGCCGAGCGAGGATGGGTTGCAGCGTAGGGTTATTCTTTTTATACGGATTGGCCTCCCCCAGATCAGCGAAAGCTGCGATGTTGCGCAGCGAGGCAGTTTCGGTCGTACGGTTGGTGACGTACACCTCCATACGCGTCACGGTGACGCCCGTCGTGATGGCGGGCAACGTTTTCAGGCCGCTTTCGTAGATACTCCTAAAATATTGGGAAAGAAAAAAGTGGCGGTTTTCGTCGTAAGCGTCGGCCCTGATCTCGAAGTCTTTGGTCTGAGCGCCGCCCCGCAGCACAATGCGTTCCTTGCGCGAACGCTGCACCGAACCTACGACCGTGGCGTTCAGCCGACCGAATTGCAGCTCGGCCTTGCCACCAAATAGGTTCTGCACCCCCGGAATCAGCTGACTGTTGAGCGGCCAGCTGATATTACCCGCCTCGATTTTGCGAATCAGACTTTCCTCCGGGGCCTTGTAGTTTATTTTAAGCGCATTCTCAAAATTGAAACTCGCCTTGGTATCGTAGTTGGTCAGAAACCCCAGTTTGTCGCTGATCTTGGCGTTGAAGTTAATATTGATCTGCTGGTTGAAAATGAAGTTGGTGTTGCGCCGTTGCGGCACGGGTACCGACGGATTGTCGATGAACTGGTGCAAAAGTCCAAAATCCAGCGCCACGAAGCCGTTGGGCTTGAAATCCATAAAATCCTGACCCAGTAACTTGTCCAGCGCGGGCGGCAGGTCGAGCTTGGGCAGCAACCCACGCCCGCCCATGGCACTCTTGCCATCGAGCCGCGCGGAGTACTCGCGCATGAGGGTTTCGAAGGCACGGCGGCGCTGTTGTTCATTGTACGTGGCAAGATCAAGGCTTTCGGTGGGGCGGTATTCAAGCGAGCCCTTGGGTGTGTCGATGTCCTCGGTCACGACCACGCGGCCCGTACTGTCCAACCGCATCGAAGTCTTGATATTGGCGGGATCCTTCAGATGCAAAGAGGAGCGCGGACGCGGTTCGGAAAAACGGTTGCGGTAGTAATCCTGCCAACGCAAGATCGGCTTGCGCCCCGATTTCTCGATCGTGGTATCGGCCCCCAATGTGTCGGGCAGGTACAGCATCAGCTGCTCGTCGTCCCCCACACCGGGAAACGACAGGTTGCCGGTGGTGCCTACGAACAGGTAAGCGCCGGCACTGATGAGTAAAGTCCGTAAAAGAAATTGGTAAATCGTTGCTGACAAAGCCTATTTCACTTGGTTAAAGAGGGTAGGGTCGGGCGACCTTGGGTAGTAGCGGTATGCACAAAACGGCCAAAACCTTGCCAATATTCTCCTGACAAGGTTAAAATTAAATCGGCTGTTAACGCAAAGCCAGTTTGATGAGTTCCTCGACCGTCAGCCCGTCGCCTTCGCGCTTCAAAATCGTGTCCAGGTTTTTCTCGGCGGCGGCTTTGGGAAGGCCCAGCGTTACCAGCGCGGCTAGTGCTTCGCTCCGCACGCTGCCGCCCGTCACGCCTGCCAAAAAGGGAACAGGCGAGGTGAGCGAATCCTTGCGCATCTTGTCTTTGAGTTCCAAAATAACGCGTTGGGCGGTTTTGGAACCAATGCCTTTGATCGATTGCACCACGCGCAAATCTTCGTTCATAATCGCATGGCGGATCTCGGACGACGACAGCGACGACAGCATCACCAGCGCCGTAGCCGGACCCACGCCCGATACGCCCACCAAATCAAGGAAAAGCATTTTTTCGTCGGGTACGCCGAAGCCGAAGAGGATGTGTGCGTCCTCGCGGATATTGAGGTAGGTGAAAACCTTGGCTTTTTGGCCCACTTCGGGCAGGGCAGAATAGGTTTGGAGGCTGATGCGGACTTCGTAGCCCACGCCCTGCACGTCGATGATGGCGTAAGCGGGATCTTTTTGGGCAACTTTTCCTTCCAGGTAAGCGATCATGTACTAGCGGTTTTTTCTGCAAGTTAAGCATCCTGCATGAAAATCGGTATTTTGCGCCGCAAAGGACCAATCTGACCATGCAAGAATTCGCCATCATCGTCGCGGGCGGCAGCGGGAGCCGCATGAAAAGCGACCTGCCCAAGCAATTCATGCCCGTGGGTGGGCGTCCGGTGCTGATGCATACGCTCGACGCTTTTCGCCGCTACTCGGCCACGATCCCGCTCCGGCTGGTGCTGCCCGAAAGTCAGTTTGACTATTGGCAGACGCTTTGCCTGGAATACGATTTTAAAACTGAACACCAATTAATCGCCGGGGGAAGTACCCGTTTTCATTCGGTCCAGAATGGTTTGAAAGATATAGACGCCGAGCGCGGATTGGTAGCGGTCCACGACGGCGTGCGGCCTTTCGTAACCTCTGCAATTATCGCGGCCAGTTTTCGAAAAGCCGCTGCCGAAGGTACCGCCGTGGCGGCCGTGCACCTCAAAGACTCGGCCCGACTTGTTCGCCCCGATGGCACCAACCAAGCCGTCGACCGCAGCGCCTACCGCCTTATCCAAACGCCCCAAACATTCCGCCTCGATTGGATGCGCCGCGCCTTCGCTACCGAAGCCCTCCCCCATTTCACCGATTGCGCCAGCGTACTGGAACAGGCCAACTACCCCATCCACCTCATCGAAGGCGCCTACCAAAATATTAAAATCACCACGCCGGAGGATCTTTTGTGGGCGGAGGCGTTTTTGGGGTATTGAGTATTGGGTTTAAAGTTTAGAATATTTGTTTACTTAATAGGGTTAGAAACAGCACCAAAACTTTCAACCGCACGGGCGGCCCGTTTCAACTTTTAACTTTCAACTAATTTGCGCTCCCGCCTTTCTATCGACGCTTACGTGCAGGGCATCCTTAGCCACGACCGCCTGGTACTGAGCCGGGCGATTACGCTGGTGGAAAGTCGCTTGCCACAGGATCGGATTTTGGCGCAGGAGGTTTTGGAAAGGGTGCTGCCGCGTACGGGCCGCTCGCTGCGCGTCGGCATTACGGGCGTGCCGGGCGTGGGGAAGAGTACTTTCATTGAAGCATTCGGCAACTACCTCACAGGCCTCGGTAAGTCGCTCGCCGTGCTGACGGTCGACCCGAGCAGTCAACGCACGGGTGGCAGTATTTTGGGTGATAAGACCCGCATGGAAACGCTTTCCAATCATCCGCTGGCCTACGTCCGGCCCTCCGCAGCGGGCGGTTCGCTGGGCGGCGTGGCGCACCGCACCCGTGAGGCCATGCTGCTGTGCGAGGCGGCGGGTTTTGAAATCATCATCATCGAAACCGTGGGAGTGGGCCAGTCCGAAACACTGGTGCGCGGTATGACGGATTTTTTCCTGTTGCTGATGCTGGCTGGCGCGGGTGACGAATTACAGGGTATTAAGAAAGGCATTATCGAAATGGCCGATGCCCTCGCTATCACCAAAGCCGACGGTTCCAACCGCGCCGCTGCCGACCTCGCGCTGCGCGAGTACCGCAACGCGCTGCATTTGTTTCCGCTGGGAGCATCGGGCTGGTCGCCGCCGGTACTGGCCTGCTCTGCGACGGAAGGCGAAGCTATTGCGGCGATCTGGGAGACCATCGCGCAGTACCAGTCGCTCACGCAGGATAATGGTTTTTTTGTAAAAAATCGCCAGGACCAAAACCTGGATTGGCTGCAAAACTACCTGGAGGGCGAACTCCGCGAGCGCTTCCTGGCGCAGCCCGCCATCGCCGCTGCCTGGCCCGCCACGCTCCGGGCGGTACAGCGCGGCGACGAACTACCGCTTCCCGCCGCCCGGCGCTTGCTGGATTTGTTTTTCAGGTGAGGGTGTCGTTAGGAATGGTCTTTTTGGGCGTAGGAACACCTGTTTGCTCGGTCGTCCTTCGGTTGTCCATAGATAAAGCGTTTTTACTTTGTACTTTTCGGCTTTGTTTCGCTCCTGGCCCTGCGGATCAGACCGATATTTCCCTCCAAATAAACTATCTTATTTTATGAAAGACATTTGCTCTTACGCACGCGCCTCGTTATTCGTAGTGCTTACTTTGTTAAGTATTCAGGCCTGCAAGCAAGATTCCGACCCTTCGCCTAGCGTTAAAAATGGGGTGGAGGGAAGCTGGCAAATGTCCGCTATTAACGTTTCTCCGGCTGTGAACGGAATAACAGACTACCTGGCCTTTATCATTGCATTTTCAGGAGGGGACGATTGTATCAAAAAGATTACATTTATATTTAAAGGGGACGGAACGCTGGAAGGGTCCACCCCCAAGGAATGCCAGGGTACGATCGACGATACAGCCGGTGACGTTGGTATATCCGAAAAATCCACCTGGAAAGTCGAGGGCAAAAAACTCATTCTAACTTCGGGAACCGACCGTACCGAGTACGATTTGAAGGTAGACAAATCTACGATGGAGTGGTCCACTTCCGAAGTGGACGCTGATGATGGCAATACCTACACAACG
>JBBSSJ010000233.1:0-7380 GCA_038242095.1 Cytophagales bacterium | reverse complement strand
ATGTTTTCGAGAATTTCGGGGCGCACGAATTTACGTATCTTTGTCTCCCCAAACGCAAACAAAGAAAATGCAGGATAAATTAGAATCCCTGAAAGAGCGCTTTCACGAAGTAGGCCAACAGATCATACAGCCCGAAGTGGTCAATGATATGGCCCGCTATACCAGGCTCAGCAAGGAATACAGCGATTTAGAGAAGATTGTGACGCAGTACGACGCCTACCAAAAAATCACCAAAGACATCGCCGGAGCCAAGGAGCTCATTACCACCGAAAAGGACAACGAACTCCGCGAGATGGCTAAGGAAGAGCTCAACGAATTGCAGCCGCAACGCGAAGCCATCGAGCGAACCTTGAAGGAAATGCTCATTCCCAAAGACCCTAACGATAGCCGTAACATCATCCTGGAAGTGCGGGCCGGTACGGGCGGCGACGAGGCGGCGATTTTTGCGGGCGATTTGTTCAGAATGTACCAGCGGTTTTGTGAGAAAATGAACTGGCAGCTTTCCGTGCTTGATTTTACCGAAGGCAGCACCGGTGGCTATAAAGAAATTGTGAGCAAGGTCGAAGGTCAGGATATCTACGGCCGATTGAAATACGAATCAGGCGTACACCGCGTGCAGCGCGTCCCCGCCACTGAGTCGCAGGGACGCATACACACCTCCGCCGCCACGGTGGCCGTGATGCCCGAGGCTGAAGAAGTGGACGTGCAGATCAACATGAATGACGTGCGCGTGGACACCTTCAACTCCTCCGGCGCGGGCGGACAGTCGGTCAACACGACCTACTCAGCCGTGCGGCTTACGCACATACCGTCGGGATTGGTGGTGAGCTGTCAAGATGAGCGCTCGCAGCTCAAAAACAAGGACCGCGCCCTGGGCGTACTGCGCTCGCGGCTTTACGAAATCGAACTCAAAAAGCAGAACGACGCCATCAGTTCGCAGCGCTTGTCGATGGTAGGCAGCGGTGACCGCTCCGACAAAATCCGCACCTACAACTACCCGCAAAGCCGCGTGACCGACCACCGCATCGGCTACACGGTGTATAACTTGCCGACGGTGATGGAGGGTGAAATCGGTGAATTCATCGAACAGTTACGTATCGCCGAAACCGCCGAGCGCATGCAGGAAGGCGAGACGGTCTAGGCAATCTATAAGTAGTCAGGAAACGAAATCAGACCACTTTGGCGTTATGAAGCCGACTTTCGTCTCAATCACTAAATACAACTTTATGAAGGGCTTGCACAAATTACTGGGAATCGTCGGGTTAGTATTTTTATCTAATATCCCCGTACAAGCTGCCGGACCAGGTAGCCCGGTAAAGGGTCTCACCGCCCAAATTATCCTGGCCGAAACGGGTATCAAATTCACCGAAGCCGCCTGGGGCGAGGTAGTGAAACAGGCGCGAGCCGAGAATAAAATCATATTCCTTGACGCCTACGCCAGTTGGTGCGGCCCGTGCAAGCTATTGCAGAAAAACGTGTTCACCCGCGCCGACGTAGGTGCGGTTTTTAATAAAAATTTTATCAACGTCAAGGTCGACATGGAGCGCGGCGAAGGTCCGCAACTGGCCCGCCTGTTCCCGATCGAAGCGTACCCGACGCTGTTTTTCATCGAGCCCAGCGGCAACGTCATCCAAAAAGTAATTGGATATCGCTCCGCCGAAGGCCTCATCAGCATCGGCAAAAGCGTCACGAAGGTGCAGTAGCAAAGCACGCCTTCACTCCTGCCACTACGCGTGCCAAATCCTCCTCGCTCAAGTTTGAGCCCGAAGGCAGGCAGAGCCCATTCACGAATAATTCCTCCGCCACTTTCCCCCCAAAATAAGGTGCTCCCGCAAAAACCGGCTGCAAATGCATGGGTTTCCAGAGCGGTCGCGCCTCGATGTTTTCGGCGGCCAAAGACAGCCGCACCGTTTCCCGCGTTACGCCACCCGAGCGCGCCGGGTCGATGGTAAGGCAACTGAGCCAGCAGTTGGAAAAGTGATCCTCCGGCTCCGTTTGAAAAGTCAAACCGGGTAGGGCGGACAATTCTTTTTGATAAAAATCAAAATTAGCGCGCCGTTGCATCACCCGCGTATCGATTACTTCGAGTTGGCCGCGTCCAATCCCCGCGCTCACGTTGCTCAGACGGTAATTGTAGCCAATTTCTGAATGCTCGTAGTGAGGCGCGTCTTCGCGGGCCTGGGTTGCCAGAAATTGTGCTTTCCTGATATATTCTTCATTGTCAGAAAGCAACGCCCCGCCGCCGGAAGTCGTGATGATCTTATTACCGTTAAACGATAGCACCGACAGCGCTCCGAAAGACCCGGCTTTTTGCCCAAAATACGTCGAGCCCAGCGCCTCGGCGGCGTCTTCCACGAAAGGAACTTCGTAGCGTGCGCACAGTTCCAATATTTCCTTCATTTTGGCGGGCATCCCGTACAGATGTACCCCCACGACGGCTTTCGGCTTTTGGCCCAAGGCGGTGTAGTGGCGCAACGCTTTTTCCAGCGCTTCGGGGCACAGATTCCAGCTTTCCGACTCGCTGTCGATAAAAACGGGCGTTGCGCCCTGGTAAACAATGGGGTTAGCCGAAGCCGCGAACGTAAACGACTGGCACAGCACCACCTCACCCGCCGCCACGCCCAGCAACACCAGCGCCAGATGAATAGCCGCCGTCCCCGACGACAAAGCCGCCGCGTGGCCTGTGCCTACATAAGCGCACAACTCGCGCTCGAAGCCGTCGACATTGGGACCCAGCGGCGCGATCCAATTCGTATTGAACGCCTGTTGCACATAAGGTAGCTCGCGCCCGCTCATGTGCGGGGAAGAAAGCCAGATTTTATTGTTCAAAGGAATAGATTCGATGTTTAGTTATAAAAAGCGCTCTCTTAACCACCCACGACCCGCGCCGGATTGCCCCGCACGGTGGCCCCGTCGGGAATATGCGTTGTGACGACGCTTCCGGCGGCGATAAGGCAACGGGCACCAATGGTTAGGTTGGGTGCCACGACGCTGCCCGCTCCGATGAGGGTACCCTGGCCTACCTGCACCGCGCCGCAGAGTGTCACACCGGGGGCTACGTGCACAAAATCGCCAAGGATGCAGTCGTGATCCACCGTGGCGGCGGTGTTGACAATGACATGGCGGCCCAGTCGCGCGTCGGCCTGCACGATAACGCCGGGCATAATGACGGTACCTTCTTCTATTATCGCGCTCTCATCCACGAGGGCCGAGGGATGAATAGCCTTGCCGAAGCGGTGCCGGATACGCGCGGCCACTTTGGCGCGGATATCGTTGTAGCCAATCGCGATAATTAGCGGGGCGGCGGGCTGAAAATCAGAATCGTAAACGCCAATCACTGGAATTTCGCCCAAATTCTTTTTCCCCAAATCATCGTCAAAAATAGCCGTAACCCCCTGCCCCGCCGCCCGCAGAATGGAAGTAACAACTTTGGCATGGCCGCTGGCGCCGTATAGTAGCATAGGTAGGTTGGGTGAGTGGGTAATCGTTGTCTATTTGTTTAGCTCTTTAATCATTCGCCCGTCGACCATTCACCCTTTCCTCTTTTCATCCTTCAAATCTTTCCATCGTCACCGAATTTCCCGACGATATTCCCTCGGCTTGAAGTACCTTCTTGATGGTTGAAAGTATAATTTCGGCGTCGAGCTTGGGAGAAAGGTGTTCGACGTAGTAAACATCATAAGCAAATTTCTCCTCCCAACTCAGGGCATTGCGGCCGTTGACCTGTGCCCAGCCCGTGATGCCGGGCCGGACAGCGTGACGCTTTTTCTGTTCCTTATTGTAAAGCGGCAGATACTCCACTAACAGCGGGCGGGGGCCGATCAGGCTCATATCGCCCGTCAGGACGTTCCAAAGTTGGGGTAGTTCGTCCAGCGATGTTTTTCTAATATGTTTCCCTATGGTGGTCAGTCGCGCGGCATCGGGTAGTAGTTGGCCCGTGGCGTCGCGACGGTCGTGCATGGTTTTGAATTTTATCAGGGTAAAAACCTTTTCGTTGCGCCCCGGCCTGGGTTGTCGGAAAAGCGGGTTGCCTCGGTTGACGAACGCCAACGACAGCGTGATCAGCAGCAGCAAGGGTGAAAGAAAAATTAACCCAAAAAAAGCGACGAAAAAATCGACGAAACGCTTACCAAAGCGAGCGTAAAAGGTCGGCGAATGCTGCACTACACCAAGTACGTTGGAAACCGAGTGGGTTGCGCTTCGTGCATAAGCGCGTAGACCGCCTCGACCATATCCTCGACGTTGGGCTTGGAAAAATAATCGCCATCAGAGCCGTAGGCGGGCCGATGCGAGTGCGCGGTGACCGTTTGCGGGGCTGAGTCGAGCCAGCGGTAGGCATTTTGTTTTTCCAAAACCTGCTGCATCATGTAGGCCGACGCGCCGCCCGGCACGTCTTCGTCGGCGAAGATCGCACGGTTGGTTCTTTTGATCGACTCCACAATCGTATGGCTCAGATCGAATGGCAACAGCGTCTGCACGTCGATCACTTCTATCTCGATGCCTATGGCCGCCAATTGGGTCGCTGCTTCGAGTACGATGCGACACATCGAGCCGTAGGTTACCAAGGTGAGATCGGTACCTTCGCGCAGTATTTCGGGCTGGCCGAGTGGTATGGTATATTCGCCGAGGTTTTCGGGCAGCGTTTCTTTTTGACGGTAAGCGTTGAGCGGCTCCACGACCAGCGCCGGGTCATCGCCCTGCATCAGCGTATTGTAGAGCCCGGCCGCCTGGGTGAAGTTGCGGGGCACGGCAATGTGCAGGCCGCGCAAACTACCCAACATGGCACCCATCGGGGAGCCCGAGTGCCAAATGCCTTCGAGCCGATGCCCTCGGGTGCGCACGATCAACGGGGCCTTTTGACCACCCGCCGTCCGGTAGCGCAGCGAAGCCAGATCGTCGGTGAGGGTAGCAAGAGTATAGTAAACGTAATCGAAGTACTGAATCTCGACAATCGGCCGCAGGCCGCGCATCGCCATACCGATGCCCTGCCCGATGATTGAGGTTTCACGGATACCGGTATCGGTAATGCGCATCTCGCCGTATTTTTCCTGCAAACCCGCCAATCCTTGGTTCACGTCGCCGATGTGGCCGACATCTTCACCCAGCACCACGACGCGTGGATCACGGGCAAAAAGTCGGTCGAAGTAGGCGCGAATCACCTCACGGCCGTCTACCGTCGGGCTATCTTCCCGATAAGTCGGGGCTACGATTGGCACGCGCGAAGGTGACTCGTCCGACTCGCTGTAAAGATGCGTACCGTAGCGCGTCCGGTTGATTTCCAACTCCTCGGCCAGCCACGATTGCAATTGTCGTCGGGCTGGAATGGCTTCATCGCGTAAAATTCGCAGCGCTTTGCGCACCGTCCCGACGATGTCGCGACGGATTGGTACGTAGGTCTTTTGCAATTCCTCGCGGCTGGTTTTCAACGCCTCGGCGTGATCGGTGCTCTCAGCGGCGGCGGTATCAAGCAGTTGGGTGGCCGCTTTCAAATCAGCTTCGATAGGTCCCCGGTAGGCTTTCCAGGCTCCATTGCGGGCGGCGCGGGCGGTTTCTTTGGCCTCCGCCTCAATCTTTACGAGTTCGGCATCGGTAGCGTAACCATTTTCCAGAATCCATCGCCGAAAGTGGTCGTTGCAATCGCGATCGGCTTCCCATTCCAGGCGTTCTTCGGGTTTGTAGCGCTCATGCGAACCCGAAGTCGAGTGCCCCTGCGGTTGGGTGAGCTCCTGCACGTGGACCAGCACGGGCACCTGCTGCTCGCGGCACAGTCGGGCGGCTTCTTGGTAGGTTTCCACCAAAGCGGGATAGTCCCAGCCCATAACGGTCATGATCTCGAAGCCCGCCTCGTGCTCGTTGCGCTGCAGTCCGGCCAAAGCTTCGGATATACTGCTCTTGGTAGTTTGGTACGCGATGGGCACCGATATGCCGTAGCCATCGTCCCAGACCGACACCAGCAGCGGTACCTGTAGTACCCCGGCAGCGTTCATGGTTTCCCAGAACATCCCCTGCGAGGTGGATGCGTCGCCGATGGTCGCGAAAACGATCTCATCGCCCTGATGTGAAAAATACGTCAAATCCTGAATCTCCTTATTATGGCGGTAAAGCTTGGAGGCGTAGGCGAGGCCCAGCGCGCGGGGAATCTGCCCGGCGGTGGGTGATATGTCGCAGACGGAATTATAAAGTTGGGTTTGGTCGAGCCAGTGGCCGTCGTAGTCCAGCCAGCGCGTGGCGTAGTGGCCGTTCATGGAGCGCCCGCCGGTATGCGGCTCGTGGGCCAAATCGGCGTGGGCATAGAGCTGGGCGAAAAATTGCGTCCAGTTTAGGTTGCCGAGCGCGGCCTCGATGGTCTGGTCTCGGTAGTAGCCCGAGCGGAAGTCACCACGCTGGAATGCCCCGACCAGCGCCAGTTGGGCTACCTCCTTGCCATCACCGAAGATACCGAACTTAGCTCGCCCGCCCATTGCATCTTTGCGACCTAGCAGGCTTACTTGTCGACTTTCGCAGGCCAAGCGGTAGTCATTCAGCACTTTTTCAAGGCTCAATGTACTGTTTTGCGTTAAGGTTTCGTTTAGGAGCATAGTATTTTGAAAGATATCCGGTCTTATATCGGTGCATCAAGATACGCGCTAAAACCGTTTTTGTCAAAGTTAAAAATAAATAATTACCCTATCAAAAAAACGATTTTGTCCGTTACTTTGTTGAAAAAGTCCCGTCGAGGGAATTATTTGGCAAAGCTTTTGCTTCTAAAATCAATAGCACCGTAATCAACCAATTCTCCATAATTTAATTTTTTATCTTATCATGAAAAAGTTTTTCTCAGTTTTAGTCGTTTTGATGACCGTCGCTTCTTTTAGCTACGCGCAAAAGGGAGTCATGAAGTTCAAGGAGGAAACCCGCAATTTCGGCAAGATTGAGCAGGGCAAGCCCGTGACGCAGGAATTTACGTTCACCAACACCGGTACCCAGCCCATCGTGATTTCAAACGTAAGCGCTTCTTGCGGCTGCACCACGCCCAGCTATACCAAAGACCCCGTATTGCCCAAGCAAACCGGCACTGTCAAAGCTACCTACAACGCCGCCGCGATGGGTACTTTCAACAAGTCGATCACCGTATTCAGCAACGCCGAATCACCCAGCCTGACCCTTTTCCTGAAAGGCGAAGTAGTAGAGAAAGGTGCGGCTTCCAAGCCTTCTTCGCAGAAGTAAGGCTTTCAAAATTTAGTAAAAAGAGGCGGTTCCCGATGGGAACCGCCTCTTTTTGTATTTATGATCAGATGAGCAAAGCCGTTGGCATTGGTTGTGCTGAGGTAAAGATAATGGCCATGGCAAGAATCGGGCCTTTCTCTACCAACCAAAGGGCGGAAGCGGCAGCGGCCGATT
>JBBSSJ010000232.1:0-7393 GCA_038242095.1 Cytophagales bacterium | reverse complement strand
GAATCTGCACCGGGCGCCGGGTTTTTGCGTCAATGCGGGGTTTGAAGAGCCGTACAATTTATGGCAGGATGTACAGGCGATGGACGATTTTGTGTACCACTGGTCTTTCTGGGCCGGCCGCTTTGCCCAGACCTCCTCAAAAAAAATAAGTTTCGACCTGCTGAATGAACCCTGCACCCGGGAGGATATGAACGATCAGCATTCCCGACGCGGGCCGATTCCGGGCGAACTCTACCGAAAAATGGCGCTCGAAGCCTCCCGGGCCATCCGAGCGCATAATCAGGATCATTTTGTGATAGCGGATGGAAATAACGTGGGGAGCAGCGTCATTCCCGAAATCACTGACCTGAACATTGCCCAAAGTTGCCGGGGCTATAATCCGGGTATTATTTCACATTACAAGGCACCCTGGGTATTTGAGGAAACGGACAATTTGCCCGAACCGAAGTGGCCCGGACAGGTAGGTGATAAGTACCTGAGTCGCGCCATGCTGGAAGCGCAGTACGAACCTTGGATCGCGCTTACCAAACATGGGGTAGGAGTTCACTGTGGGGAATGTGGCTGCTTTAATAAGACGCCCCACGCGGTGTTTCTGGCCTGGTTTGAAGATGTGCTGGATATATTGAAAACCAATGGTATCGGCTATGCTTTGTGGGAATTCAGAGGTAGTTTTGGCATGTTGGACTCAGGGCGGGAGGATGTGGCCTATGAGGACTGGCACGGGCACAAACTGGATCGCAAGCTTCTGGATTTATTGATGAAGTACTAAGTAGTTCTTTACCGTGAGCGGTGTCCCCATAGCCCCTAGCCGCCTAGTTGTGCGGAGTCTTCCGAAGGGAGACTGCGTACTATAAATAAATAGCCCCGTGGATGGCCAGCTCTGACTGCCCACCACAACAGTCTCCGAACGGTTGGTCAGTTTACTAGCAAGAACGAAGCAAAGTCGGCGTAAACCTAGTAGCGGAGGCCGTTCAACGGGGCCGACCGTCGGCGGCCTAATATTTTGAGTTCGTAGTGTCGAACACTACAAACAACGAAAGTCAAAAAATATGAAAAATTTAAAGATAGCTACCGCTCAGTTTGAACACAAAAGCGGCGACAAGAAGTATAACTTATCAATCATCGAGAAACTCGCCAAAGAGGCATCGGAAAAAGGTTCGAATGTAATCGCCTTTCACGAATGTTCCATTACGGGCTATACATTTGCCAGGCAACTCAACAAGGAACAAATGCTTGACTTAGCGGAAGTTATTCCAGAGGGGGAAAGTGTTCTGAAACTTACCGCAATTGCGGCTAAATATAACATCGTCGTCCTAGCCGGACTTTTTGAGAAGGATGAAGACGATAATTTGTTCAAAGCGTACGTCTGCGTTGATAAAAATGGTTTGGTTGCAAAATACAGGAAACTGCATCCTTTCATAAACTCATTTTTGACGCCGGGCAATGCGTACTGTATTTTTGAAATTGACGGTTGGAAATGCGGGATTTTAATTTGCTACGATAATAATATTGTCGAAAACGTAAGGGCGACGAAACTTTTGGGGGCCGACATTATTTTTATGCCCCACGTTACGATGTGTACCCCTTCGACCCGGCCGGGGGCAGGGTTTGTCGATCCTGAACTGTGGGAGAATCGGGAAGCGGATCCTACGTCGCTGAGGTTAGAGTTCGATGGAATGAAAGGTCGCGATTGGCTCATGAAATGGCTGCCGGCCCGGGCTTACGACAACGCGGTTTACGTCGTTTTCTCTAATCCGATCGGCATGGACGACGACCAATTGAAAAACGGTTGCTCTATGATAATCGACCCATTCGGGGATATTCTCGCGGAGTGTCGCACTTTTGACGACAGTTTTGTAACGGCCACTTTTACTTCTGAGAAACTCATTCAAGCTGGGGGACATCGTTACATAAAGGCAAGGCGGCCAGAATTGTACCGGGATATTCTTGGCCAAGATCACGCCTCTGAGCAGACGGTCGTTTGGTTAAATACTTCATCCTCCGCTGATCCCGATCTTTGATCGGTTAAACTCAATAGGTACCATTATCCATTCTTCACCGTGAGCTGATCCCCACGGCCCGGCCCCTAAACCGCTTACTCAATAGTTTTGGAAAAAAATTCGCAAAGCCGTAATTTGAAAAACCCTCACAAAGCTCCTGCGACAAAATCGTATGTCCTAATGACTGAATTTTCACTAAATCACGGTCTTATGCTTTTGAGAACGCTCCTTCTGCTCTTCTTCACTTTCCCGCTTGTTTCGCTTTCCTGTTCCAGGGATCGTGAGCCCGAGCCTACGCCCAGCGACGGCACGTTTACTGTTTCCGGAACTGGAGGACTCACCTTCAACGTAAGTGGAGACACCAAATCAGGTCTCGTCTATTATGCCGCGAAAAAGAAACTGTGCTGACCCTTGAGTTCATTGCTCCGGGTAATCAGTGGCGCAGGTTCGTCTTAAACGTTTGGAATCACAACCGGGATGGGGTTCGGGATAAGTTGTACTTAGTCTCTCCCGGAACCTCGCTTCCCGATGAGACCGTTTCCGGTTCGCTCAATCCTGACCCAAGTTCCATCGGTTGGGTAGATTTCAACGCAGGACAGATTCAGTTTGAGTATTACGGTACCGACCAGGTTCGCGGCACGTTCGATGCGATTCTCAAATCCAACGATCCCCGATTACCGACGGTAGAGCCTATCAAAGTGACGGGTAGCTTTGATACCGTATTTATCAGGATCACAAAATAGATGTTTGTCACATCTTCAACTCCTTGGCCTGTGGAAACACAGGCTTTTTTGCGTTAAATGAAGTCTCTAAAAAAAACTTCCCCGCCCCTTCGTATATTTAGCCAGAAGAAATCACCCTCCCTCCATGCACTACGACGTTATTATCATTGGAGCCGGTTATTCGGGTTTGGCGGCGGCTTTGCGGCTGCGCGAAGCCGGGAAGAAGTTCCTGGTCCTGGAAGCCCGCGACCGCGTGGGCGGGCGGGTCCACACGCAGCAAATCGACGACCATACCTACGTCGATTTAGGCGCGGCTTGGGTTGGCCCCACGCAAGACCGGATGTACGAACTGCTGAAAGAACGTGGCATTACCACGTTCAAAACCTACGATCAGGGCAAAAGCACGCTTCAATTTGATGCCGGAAAGGTGAAGACGTACAAGGGATTGATCCCGCCCTTGCCGGTGGGATCATTGCTGACGCTCGACCGCGCCATCAAGCGGATCAACAACCTTTCCAAAAGCATCGACCCGGCGCAGCCGTGGCGAGCAGATCAGGCCCAGAAATGGGACGCCATGACGCTGCAAGCCTGGCTGGATAAAAACCTGCCTTTCCGGAAAGCGCGGGAATTATTTAAGATCGCAGCGGAGTCCATTTGGGCGGCCGACCCCAATGAGTTTTCGTTTCTGCACGCCCTTTTTTACGCTCGCTCGGGGCGTGATTTGGATACGCTGATGAATATCGAAAACGGGGCGCAGGAAGAACGCATCCAGGGCGGGGCGCAGCGATTGGCCCTCAAAATGGCGGAGGAGTTAGGCGAAGCGATTAAGCTAAATGAAGTAGTTGTGTCCATCGACCAGCGGGAGGACGAAGTCGAGGTAACCACCAGGACGGGGAATTATTGGTCCAAAAAGGTGATCGTTGCCATCCCGCCGCTGTTGATTCCGCGCATTACGTTTACGCCCGAATTACCCACCAACCAGCGGCAGCTTTTCGAGCGGATGCCGATGGGCAATGTTTTCAAGACCTTTGCTATTTACGAAAAACCCTTTTGGCGGGACAAAAACCTGAACGGGCTGGCGGTGACCAATAACGGCTTCACGACCGTAACTTTCGACAACTCACCCGAGGACGGAAGCCGGGGCATTCTGATGGGTTTCGTGCTGGCCAACCGAGCCAAACAATTCCTCAACCTGCCGGACGAGGAACGGAAGGCGACGATTTTGGATTCCTTTGCCAGGTTGTTCGGTGAAGAGTCCCGGCAAGCATTGCAGTACCTGGACCACGGCTGGGCGGGCGAAGAATTTTCGGGCGGCTGTTACGCCGCTTTTATGCCCACGGGCGTATGGACGAGCCTTGGTTCGAACATCAGGACGCCTTTCAACCACGTTCATTGGGCGGGTACCGAAACCGCCACCGAATGGAACGGCTACATGGAAGGAGCCGTGCGCGCCGGGGAGCGCGCGGCGGCAGAGGTTTTGCCCTTTGTTTGAAAAAAATAAAACACCTATGACTGCAACACCCGAAGAAGTTGTCCAAAAACTCGCCTCCTTTCCCAACCGGGCGGTGGCTTCGGAATTTGAAAAGCCCGTTCAGGAATACCTGAAATCGTTGTTCGCAGGAAATTCCGTGGAAGAGCAACCTTTCAAAACGCCAAAAAATTACCTGACTACGGTTTGGTGGTTGATTCTGGGCATGGTCGCGGGGCTGATGCTGACGTACTATTTTGCCTGGATTGGGGCCGCTGTCACAGCCTTTTTTGCGTACGCCGCGCTAACTTATTTCAACTGGTACCCCTCCCCCGTTTCGGCTTTTCCACCGCTGGTCGAGACGAAGAATTTGTACGTAAAATCAACCATTCCCAGAAAAAAGCGGGTAATGCTCATGGCGCATTACGACACTGCCCCCATTTCATTTTTGTACACGCCGAAAATGGTTGGGAGTTTCCGACAATCGCTGGTTATCAATCAGTTTGTTATCCTTGCCAGTTTCCTGATAGCCCTTATTTATTCTATTTTTCAAAACGAAATTGTGGGTTATGTGCTCTGGCTATTGAGCGTCTATTTTTTGATTCAACTGGCGGTGGCGTCATTTGACTTCTTTCGTTTTGGTTATTCCAATGGTGCTTCCGATAACGCCACGGGCGTAGCTGCCGCCGTCGCAACTTTTCGTCAAATTCAGGACCATCAGTTGGAAAACGTTTCCGTCGAAGTGCTCCTGACGGGCGCGGAGGAAGTAGGGATGATCGGTGCCAAAGCTTTTTACGAAAAATATAAAAACGATTTCCAGAATACCTACGTCATCAACTTCGACACGTTGGGCAACGGTACGCTGCGGCTGATTACAGAAACGGGTAGTCTTACCTCGATAAAATACGATAACGTACTGAGTAAGATTGGTCAGGAAATTATCGCTGAAAATCAAAACCTCAAACACGTTACCACCGGCGCATGGCATACCGCCGACTTCGATTCGGTTTGGTTTAATCGGGGCGGCGTGCCGACGGTTACGCTGGCGGCTTTGGACGAAAACGGGCGAATGCCTAATATCCACCGCGAAACTGATGTGCTGGCTAACGTCGATTTTCAGCCCATGCACGATGCCGTGGTGCTGGCGCGTGAGATGATTTTAAAACTCAATAATCTTTGAAATTACTTAGAGGATCCACTTAGCCAATGAAAGAATTATTGCAGGAAGAATTTGGCTTTCAAATATTGGAAGTCAAAAAACTGAGTGGCTACGATAACGTTAACTACTTGGTAAAAACGGGCGTTACCGATTATATCTTTAAAACCTACGCCTACGATGAGGAATTACTGCACATTCTGGAAGCAGAAAATGGAGTGCTGCAATTTCTGGATGACAGCGAGCAAAATAATTTCCCCAAACCCATCGCTTTTCAGATTGGGGGTTTTATTAAAATCATTAAAATAGAAGGTCAACCCACCATCTGCCGCTTACTCTCTTTCCTCGACGGTGCCTTTCTGGGCGACGTACCACCGGCCGAAGAATTAGTCGCTTCGCTCGGCAATTTCATCGCCAATCTTGATCTGCGTTTGGAGCATTTCGACAGCTACGTTATTAAGGCGCGGCAATGGGAATGGGATATTCAGTACCTGCATTTGAATAAAAAATACCTTGACGATATTCCCGATCCCCACGACCGGAACGTGGTCCGGTACTTCTTCCAACAGTTTGAAGAAAACGTCCGTCCGGTTTTGCCAGCGTTGCGGAGGCAGGTCATTTACAATGACGCCAACGAGTGGAATATTTTGGTGCGTGAAGGTCAGGTTTCCGGTCTGATCGATTTTGGTGATTTGGCGTATTCGCCTTTGATCAATGAAGTGGCCGTGGCCCTTACGTACGTAGGCTACGACAAGGAAAATCCGCTGGAATGGGCCCCGTCCCTACTGAAAGCCTACCACGCCATTCTTCCGCTGGAAGAAGTTGAAATCAGTGTTCTTTACTACTTGATTGCCGCGCGCCTTTGCGTCAGCGTGTGTAATTCGGCGCACGCCAAAAAGGCCTCACCCGATAATACCTACGCGACGGTGAGCGAAACATACGCCTGGCAGATGCTCTACAAATGGCTGGCTGTCGGTCCGTTGGCGGCCGAAAAGGTATTTCGCGAAGCGCTCGGGATGCCCATCGCCGTGGTCGAATCTACCGAAAAGCAACTGGACCGAAGGCACCGTCACCTCAGCCCTATTCTGTCAACGAGCTATACCCGGCCGATTTCGATGGCGCGGGCGGCGTTTCAGTACATGTACGACACGCGGGGCAACGCGTTTTTGGACGCCTACAACAACATTCCGCACGTGGGCCATTCGCACCCCAAGGTCGTCGCGTCGGGACAGCGGCAAATGGCCTTGCTCAATACCAATACCCGGTACCTCTACGATCTTTTGCCCCGCTACGCCGAAAAACTGTTAGCGCACTTCCCGCCTTCGCTCAGCAAAGTTTATTTCGTCAATTCCGGCAGCGCGGCCAGCGATCTGGCGCTGCGGCTCGCGCGGGCGCATACCGGACAAGAAATGGTAGTGGTGATGGAACACGGCTACCACGGTAATACCCAAAACACCATCGACATCAGTGATTACAAGTTTAGCAACAGGAAAGGACAGGGTCAGAAAGCCCATATCATGAAAGTGCCAATTCCCGGTACCTACCGGGGAAAATACACGAACAATGACGGTAGCGCCGGGCGCGCCTACGCTCAGGAAGTTGTAGCGCTGATCCAACAAGCGCAACAGCGGGTCGCCGCCTTTATCGCGGAACCCATTGTGGGTTGTGGCGGACAAGTGCCTTTGGCGCCGGGTTATTTGCCGGCGGTGTACGCGGCTATTCGAAAACAGGGCGGCGTATGCATCAGCGACGAGGTCCAGACCGGTTTCGGTCGCTTGGGCGATCACTTTTGGGGCTACGAAGCGCAGGATGTCGTGCCCGATATGGTGATTCTGGGCAAGCCGATGGGCAATGGCCATCCTATGGGCGCGGTCGTGACGACGGCGGAAATCGCCGAATCCTTTGAAAAAGGCGTCGAATTCTTCAGCTCGTTCGGCGGCAATCCGGTTTCGTGCGCCATCGGGCTGGCTGTGCTGGAAGTAATTGAAGAAGAAAGTTTACAGCAAAATGCCAAAGCGGTGGGCGATCATTACCAATCCCTTTTCCG
>JBBSSJ010000231.1:0-7394 GCA_038242095.1 Cytophagales bacterium | reverse complement strand
TATCTTTAAAAAACTGGTTGACATATTCCACGATCCCGATATCGAATTCCTTACGGGCGATACCCGGAAAGTCAAGGTTGGTAATTTTTTTGGCGTAAAGTGCTTTATGCAGCGACCACTCGGCCAGTGATATTTCGAAAAACATTTTTTTACGGGCATTTGCAGCCAGCAATTCGCTGAAACTGCCCACCGCGAGTGCGCCAACGCCGACGCTCTTGATGAAATTTCTTCTTGATTGGGTCATAAGGGTTGTGTTTTGTTTGTGTAAGAGAGAGCAGTAAGTGGAAGGTAGGTTTAAAAAGAAAAATCTAAACGTCCGGTTCGACGTCGCTTTGCACTTCGGTGTACAACTTTTGATTTTTTGCCAAGTTAATCACATCCCAGTCAATATCCTTCTGGAAGGCGTGCTGCCGCACCGGGCAGTCGGCCAGACGGCAAAAATAGCAGCACTCCGGCAGGCAAGGGTCTGAATGAACAAATATCTCCGTTTCGCCGGGGTGGTCGGCCTTTAACACATTCTCAAATTCATGAATCGCCTCGTGGGATTTTTGTAATTGCCAATAGTAGGGGAGCGTCAGGTGGCAGTCCACGTGAAGATCAGGACCATATTGCTGTACCCGCAGATTATGGACGTCCACCCAGTAATCCTTTTTGTCTCGCCGAATAGCATCGACCACTTTTTCCAATAATCCCGTGTCGCTTTCATCCATCAGGCCCGCCACCGATTTCCGGATCAATTGCCAACCATTGTAAGCGATCAGCACTCCAAAAAGCAGCGACGCCACGCTGTCGATCCAGGTCAGCCCACTGATGTACACCAGCAATACACTGACCAGGAGTAACACGCTGCTCAGGCTATCGGAGATCAAATGCCGCCCGTCGGCTGTTAGCGCCAGTGAATTATATTTAGTTCCCTCCCGGACGAGCAGCCAGCCGAGTGCAGCATTGACCACCATCGCGATGAAAATAAGAATCGAGCCCAGGCCCAGGTTAGATAATGGTGCGGGCTCCAAAAGCCGCCAGATTGCCCCCACCGAAATGACGATCGAGGCGATCACGATTAATGCCCCTTCAAATCCCGCAGAAAAAAATTCGATCTTACCGTGTCCGTAGGGATGGTTGGAATCTTTGGGTAAAGCCGAAAGCCGGATGCTGTAAAACGCAAAACCACTGGCAAATACATTGATGATCGATTCCAGCGCATCGCTTAAAATGGCATTGGAATCGGTAAGGTAGTAGGCCAGAAATTTCAGTGCCGACAGTACGATGCTCACGAGGAATGAAAGCCTGATGAGCCGTAGTTTGCGCTTATTGTGGTTAATTTGCATTTTAAATAGTCGTTAAACGAAATAGTCGTTAAACGCGCGCCAAAGGTACCAAGATTAGCTAGCAAATGACCACAGAAAATAATTGGAAAACATTGACCGACGAGGTAGTCTACGAAAATCCCTGGTTGAAGGTACACCACCGTGACGTTATTAACCCAGCCGGTAAACCGGGCATATATGGCTTAGTGAGTTTTAAGAATAAAGCGGTTTGCATCATTCCGCTCGATGAAGAGAACAACATTTATCTGGTAGGTCAATTTCGCTATACCCTTAACGAATACTCCTGGGAAATTCCGGAAGGTGGTGGCCCGATGGACGAGGAACCTCTCGTGGCCGCTAAGCGTGAGTTAAGAGAGGAGACTGGCCTTCTTGCTGAAAAATGGACCGAAATTGGCCGCATCCATACCTCCAACTCTGCCACCGACGAGGAAGGGTTCCTGTACATTGCTGAAATGTTGCGCCAGGATGCGCCGGAAACGGAGGACACGGAAGAGATTGAAGTAAGGAAAATGCCGCTCGCCGAAGCCGTAAACATGGTGATGCGCTCCGAAATAACCGATGCCCTGTCGGTAGCGGGAATCATGATGGCCGCGCGCCTCAAAGGTATTTAGATGATTGCAGCTACTTTTTACGGATTGCTCACCGGCATATTACTCAGCCTAACCTTCGGTACTGTCTTCTTCTCCTTGGTGCAAAACAGCGTGGACAACGGCTACCGCAGCGGGATAAAAATCGCCCTGGGCGTAATCGTCTGCGACGCGATTTTCGTCTTTTTTGCCATATTCGGCACCACCCTGTTGCCACATATCGACAACTTTGAGAAATGGATGGCGGGGGCGGGCATTGTTTTCCTGCTTATTCTGGGGATCAACAATCTAATCAGGAATCAGCCGCAAATTGCTTATCCCAAGTCCAAATTTGGCAACTTTATCTTTTACTTCTCAACCGGATTCTTGCTCAACGGCCTCAATCCTGTCAACTTTATCAGTTGGGTTACCATCGCCACCTACGTGCGGTCCACTTTGCACTACGATCTCGCGCAGATTTTATCGTTTTTCAGCGCCAGTTTAGTGGCCATTTTCCTTGTAGAATCCGCCATCGCGCTTTCCGCCCACCGGCTTAAGAGAATATTTACCCCAAAAAGAGTCAGGATCTTCAATCAAGTCACCGGGGTCGTATTTATAGGTATCGCCTGCCAGATCGCCTACGTGATCTTTATTCGTTAGAGGTAACCGTTCAGTTTCAGGTAAGTTTCCCAATCCAGGATTTGGTTTTTCTTCAACACCCTGGGGAATTTATGTTGTCCGCCCATTTTTCCTTTGGTTTCCATCCAGCCGTAAAAGGCTTCGTTGGGTAGCATCGTGACGAAAATATCCTTTAACGCGTGTTCGCGCTCCACGGCGTAATCGTCGTTCACTTCTTTCAGTCTGGCGTCGATCAACGTTTTGATCGTATTAGTATCTACTTCCTGATCGGAACCGATGAACCAATGGTGTGCAAACAGCGAGCCATGCGATACCCCGGCCACGGTAAACTCCTTGACCGTAATTCCAACTTCTTTAGAAACCAAATCGATGGCTTTATTCATATTGTCGACCGAAAGATGTTCGCCGCAAAGGCTCAGGAAGTGCTTGGTCCGCCCGGTGATTACGATCTCCGCCTTATCCTTATCGACAAATCTAACGGTATCCCCAATGAGGTAGCGCCAGGCACCGGCACAAGTTGAGATCAGCAGCGCATAATCCTTTCCCTCCTCGACCTCGTCTATCATTAAAGTCTCAGGGTTAGATAGAATCTCACCCTCGGTGTTGAAATTAAGATCGTTAAAGGGCACAAACTCGAAAAATATCCCATTGTCAAGCACCAGTTGCATTCCGGCCGCACTGGGGCGTGGCTGGTAGGCCAAAAATCCTTCTGATGCCAGGTAGGTATCTATGTAGATCAATGGCTTGCCCAGCAACTGCTCAAACCCATTTTTGTAAGGCTCAAAGGATACGCCGCCATGGCCGAAAACCAATAGGTTTGGCCAGATTTCGTGAATATTTTTCAGGTTATAGTGCGCAATGATTTTCTCCATCAAAAGTTGGATCCAGGCCGGAACGCCCACGATGAAGCCAATGTCCCAATCCTTAGCCTGCAGCGTGATTTCTTCCAATTTCACCGTCCAATCCTTTTCCGCCGCGATTTTTTCACCGGGCTTATAATAGGGCTTGAACCAAAACGGAATTTGGCTGGCGTTAATACCGCTCAGGTCACCCTCGTAATGGTTTTCTTTCCGTTGTAAATCAGTGCTTCCGCCTAGCATCAGAAAACCCTTCTCGTAGAGTTTGTCAGGTAAATCTTTGTAGCGGCCCAAACTCAGAATCTGTCGAATACTGGCCCGCTGCATCGACTTCGACATCGCCTGCGTGACGGGTATATATTTGGAAGTAGCTTCGGAAGTGCCCGAACTTAGGGCGAAGTACTTAACCTGACCGGGCCAAGTAACATCCTTTTGGCCATCGAGCAGCAATTTCCACCACTCGTTGTAAATCTTATTGTAGTCGTAGACCGGTACGTTTGCCTTGTATTCCTCGTAAAATTCCTTTGACTCGCCGAATAAATTGCTATTCAGGATTTTTTTAAAACCGTACTTCTCCCCAAATCTCGTATACCGTGCCTTGGATAATAATTTAGCGAGCGTTTTTTTCTGTTGCTTAAAAGGATTGAATTTGCGTCGGGAGGCCACCAAATTACCCACCCGAATGCCTCTTTTTAATAAAGTGCCAATAATGGCCATAACGTGATTTAATTTAGTTGAGTTGTTGCCTTCGAATTTTGGGCGGACTAAAGGGCGACCGTATTCACCGCAAAGTCCCATTTTTCAATTTCCTGCAATGCCTTGTAAGCCGTCAAGTCGTATTGACAGGGCACCACCGAAACGTAATTTTGGGACAAAGCCCATACGTCGGTATCTTCCTTATCGTGGTCGAAGTTGACAAAATCGCCCGCCATCCAAAAATACCCACGACCGTAAGGATCGGTGCGGTGATCAAACTTTTCCTGCCATTTGGCGTGCGCCTGTCGGCACACCATGATTCCCCGAATGGGTGAATCCGACTCGGCCGGAAGGTTGACATTCAAAGCTACGCCTTTGGGAATGCCATGGGCCAAAGCCGACTTGGCAATCGCCAAAACGAATTCTTCGGCGTGCTTGAAAGATGCCTCCTCACGAAAATCGCAGAGCGAAAAACCAATAGCGGGTATACCTTCGATGGCGGCCTCAATGGCGGCCGACATCGTGCCGGAATACAACACACTAATCGAACTGTTGCTGCCGTGGTTGATGCCACTCACTACCAGATTGGGCGTGCGATCTTTAAGCACGTGGTGTTTGGCGAGTTTGACGCAATCGGCGGGTGTTCCAGAACACTCGTATTCGTCTACATTATCAAAAAGTTCGGTGGAGTAGAGCCGGAGCGGCTCGCCGATGGTGATGGCGTGGCCCATTCCTGATTGGGGACTGTTGGGCGCAACGACCACCACTTCGCCCAGCGTCTGCATGAGTTCAACAAGTGTCCTGATGCCCCGCGAAGTAATCCCGTCGTCGTTGGTAACTAATATGAGCGGCCTTTCGGTGTTTTTTAAATCTTCTGATTTTAAATTCATGTTTTTTTTCAATAATTGGATTCAAGAGCCAAACGACTCTTGCTTTCGAATACTACGAAACCCTTGCAGGGGGCTGTAATGATTACTTTGGATGGCGTAATTGCCCGTTCCATCGTAGGGGCGCTTATCTGGGTGGCTTTGGCATTCGGCCGAGCAAGCTCCGTCGAGGGTTTCCCCACAGCTCTCGCAAATAGGGACGTGGAGATTGCAGTTTGGATTGGCGCAGTTGACCATACGATCGCTGGGAGCCCGACATACGTGGCAGTGCGAAATCACCGTGGGGTTAACCCGGTTAACCTCCACCGCCACCCGGCTGTCGAAGACGTAACATTTGCCATCAAAATTTTCCCCGCCCTCTTCCAAACCATAGCGGATGATGCCCCCGTGAAGTTGGTAGACATTTTCGAAACCACGTTCGACTAGATAAGCACTGGCTTTCTCGCATTTGATGCCGCCCGTGCAGTACGTGACGATTTTTTTAGCGCGCAGATTTTCTATTTCTGAGATATGATCCGGCAATTCCCGCAGGTTTTCCATGTCGAAGGTCACGGCCCCTTTAAACCGCCCAACGGCATGTTCGTAGCTGGAGCGCATGTCGACCAATATGACATCAGGATCAACTAACATCTTCTTAAATTCGGCGGGCTCAAGATGGTGGCCGGTCCGCACGTTGGGATCGACGCCCAGATCGGAGTTGACAATCTCGTCCTTGACCCTAACGTGCAGCTTCCGAAATGTATGGCTTTTGTGGGATTCTACCTTAAACTGCACAGCAGCGAAGCGGGGATCGTTGCGTAGGTAAGCCATGTAGGCCTGGCAATTGGCCACCAGACCAGAAACTGTACCGTTTAATCCCTCGGGCGCTACAATGACGCGCCCCAGTAGATCATGTTCTATACAGAATAAGTGATGCTCGTCCCGATACGTTTCCGGTTCATATACATCAGTATAGATATAGTATAAAATTACTTGGTATTCTTTCATCGCGCTAAAACCTTATTGTCAAGCACAAAGATACGAATACTAAGGCTTTTGCCCAGCCTGACGGCCATTCCAGCCTAAGGAAAAGCATAAAATCCTGAGCAACGCTTCGTATTTTTGCATGCCCTTGATTTCGGGGAGCCAGCCAAACCTAGTTATCAACTTATCAATTTTAAAAATGCACATAGCAATTACGGGAAACATAGGCGCGGGCAAAACCACCCTCACCCAGATGCTGGGCCAACATTACGGATGGAACGCCCTTTACGAGGCCGTGGAAGGAAATCCATACCTGGCAGATTTTTATAAGGACATGGAGCGCTGGGCCTTTAATCTCCAAATCTATTTTTTAAACAGCCGGTTCGCGCAGGTGCAGAAAATCCGGGCGACGACCTATGCCACAGTCATTCAGGATCGGACGATATATGAGGACGCATACATTTTTGCGCGCAACCTGTATGAATCCGGGACGATGACCGAGCGGGATTACCAGTGCTACCTGATGCTCTTTGACAGCATTATCAACGCGGTATCCGCGCCTGACCTCATGATTTATCTTAAAGCCGATCTGCCCAAGCTACTCAGTCAAATCAAAAAGCGGGGCCGGGAATTTGAGAGCGATATTTCGCAGGACTATCTAAAAAGTCTTAATGACTATTACGAAAACTTCATCCAAAGCTACGACCACGGCCGACTTTTAGTAATCGATGTCAATGAAATTGATTTTGCTAATAATCCCGATGATTTTCAGGCGATTATTTCAGTACTTGATAAGGAGTTGTTTATAGCGTAGGGAACTCTAAAGAAATTTAAAAACTAAAAAGACCGCAATTCAATTTTGAATTGCAGTCTTTTTGTGTCCGAGAGGGGAGTCGAACCCCTACACCCGTTAAGGCACTACCCCCTCAAAGTAGCGTGTCTACCAATTCCACCACCCGGACAGGGTTGGTATTTACGTTTGTGATCCTGGAGGAGCGCCTCCCCGGTGGGATTCGAACGGCCGCGGGCGACCGTCCAGGAACCACACCTTAAAAGTGTATTGCTCCATCTTCTATCTTCTTGTGATCCCGCTGGGATTCGAACCCAGGACCCATACATTAAAAGTGTATTGCTCTACCAGCTGAGCTACAGAATCATGTTATTTGTTTTGCCTTTGATAAAGTAACACATTAAACGAGTACAGCTCTACCGGAGCGCCGAACCGCAGCTGAGCTACAGAATCGGATATTTTAAAAGTATTAATGATTGCCGAGAAACAGATTTATCAACTCTCGACCTTCCATCTTCTTCTGATCCCGGAGGAGTGCCTCCTCGGTGGGATTCGAACGGCCGCGGGCGACCGTCCAGGAACCACACCTTAAAAGTGTATTGCTCCATGTTCTATCTTCTTGTGATCCCGCTGGGATTCGAACCCAGGACCCATACAGTAAAAGTGTA
>JBBSSJ010000230.1:0-7477 GCA_038242095.1 Cytophagales bacterium | reverse complement strand
GTAGTTGAAATATTCATAGCACCAAAAATACATTTATATTCCTATTGCAACAAGTCTACTTTTAAGCCATTCATCAGTGTCAACACCCTTCCAGGTAGTCTTAGCTTTTGAAATCAGTTTATTTAGATAGTCATCGTTACAAGTGGGATTGTAATCCACAAAATTTAGCATTTGTAATGCTTTTGTATCTATTTCTCCCGTTGTGCTATTTTGTTTCCCTCTCGCCCTGATGCCAAATCTTTTATATAAAAGATTATCTTTAAACTCTGAAAGAAAATTACGATCCACCTCGATAGTTAGATAGCCATTTTCTTCGGTATCCAGATGAATGTTAGATTTGTTTTTTCCTCCTGCATCTTTTATTATTCCATAAAAGTAAAATTCGGCGTCCACCCAGTTATCTTCGGATCTAAAATAATTTGTTTGAGGAGAAATGATCAACGGTTTGTCTCCATCGACTTCTGTTTTTATTCTAAATTCGTAATTTTTTTGAAAAGCCAGATTTTGAAAGTTTTCAATGGCCGTAGCTGCTTTTAAATCCAGAAAATCTATCGACCCGACCGCTATAATCTGAGAAAGTACCGCACTAAATCCGATAACCGTCTGTATCGAGGTTTTAAAAATATTCTTAACAGAACCTTCCTGAATGTCGTAAGTAATTAGCGGCCTTTCTTTTTTAGAGTTTGGATAAAGCAAGTCAGACATATTCTGCATCAATGCAGAAATGTCGTTAATATCGTAATTGTCAGGGCTTAACGCCATGACCCCAATATTTCCCACAACACTTACCTCTATCTTTCCGATTTTTTCCATGGTCGGTAAAAATACCAAATATTTTTACTTAAAATTCACCTATCACTCACTTTACTCCACAATCTCGGCCCCGTCCAGCACGTAATTCATTTGGTAAATGTCGTCGGCGTTCAGGCTGAGGGTACCTTTAAAAGTGAGGCGCTCGTCGGTCTTGAACTTGTGGGGATTCTTCTTGAATTTGAGCGCCATCACCGGTTCCGGTCCCGCGCCGCCACAAAAAAAGCAGGCACTGTACGGAAAGGCCGAAAGCACGTAAAGATTGGCGTCGAGGTCAATGGGCAGGATGTAGCCCGTAATACTCACCTCCTTGCCCTTGAGCTTTTGCACGGCGGGCCCGAACGTGGGGTAGAGCATGTACACCGCTTCGTCGGGATACCATTTTTTCTTAAACGTCACATCGCGCAACGTCTCCCAGGTTAGTTTCACGGGAGCAACTGCGGGTGTAAAAGAAAGTATCGAGAAGGCGAGTAAAGGTAGCAGGAAGAGACGTTTCATGTTCATTTGTTGATTATTACAGCAAAAATAATGCATTTTCTGCGCAAGAAGCAATTGCCGAATTTTGAGCGATAGCCATCAATCTTCGGCCAGCGTGCGGGAAATATTGAGCCGATATACGGCCAGCGAAGGTAGCACGGCGGCCAGTGTCCCCACCACCAACGCGCCCGCTAGCAGATAAATTTCCTCAGGTAGCGGGCCAAACTGATTCAGGGAATAATGCAGATCCTGCTCGGCGGCGCGACTGAATAGCCATAACCCAACGCGACTCAGCAGCACGCCCGCCAAATAGCCGAAAACCGCTAAGAATAAACCTTCCAGTAGTAGCAACAGAAATAGTCGCGAGCGCGTGGCTCCCATCGAAAGCATCAGCGCCATCTCGTATTTTCGATCTTTCAGCGAATTATACAGCGATACGAACACGCTCACGCCCGCGATGAGCATGATGACCGCCGCCAGTGCGCGCAAAGTTTCGATGCCTACACCCAGCAGCGAAAACAGCCGGTTGATCTCGATGCTCGGCAGTGCGGCCTGCATGGAGGTGTTGGCGTTGATCTGCCGGGGCAGGGCGATAAGGCCCATTGGGCTGCGAAACTTGATGAGTGCGCTGGTCACCTGCTTTTCGTCGGCGGCTCGCGGGGCACCTTCGGCGGCGGCCATTTCGTGGGCGGGGTCGTTAGGTTTGGCCCCCGGTGGCGGTAGTTCCGCGTGTTCGTGAATCGCCCAAATGCTGCTCAGATCAGTCAGGATAAGCTGGTCGACTACCGAACCGCCGGGCGCAAAAATGCCCGTAACGCGGTATTTTACCTCGCCGTGGGCTTCCCCGGCGTCATCGAGCCCGTGGGCACTGGCGAAGGTATCGCCAATCTTCAGGCCCGTAGCTTCGGCAACTTTGCTGCCTAACGTGGCTTCCAGCGGCGCGGCAAACAAGCGCCCGTCGGCAAGCTGTGCTTCGAAGTGGGCGGGATAGAGCGGCGTGGTACCCACGATGCGGAAGCCCTGGTAGTTGTCACCCAGCGAAAGCGGAATCACTGTTTTGACGAACGGGTTCATTTTGAGTTTATTAACCTCGGCCAGCGGCACGTTGCCCGTGGGAGCGTCGATTTGGTAGATACTCGACAGAATCAATTGCAGCGGACTGCCCTTGGCCCCGACGACCAGGTCGATGCCCCGGATGTTGCGCTTAAACTGGGTGTCGAGTTGCCGGTTCAGTAACAGAAGCAACGAGATGATTCCGATACCCAGCGTCATGAGTAGGCCGCTCAGGAAAGTGCTCAATTTTTTCTCTTTGAGATTGACCCAGCTAATTTTGAGTAAATTCATGCGTCGAAATAAACTTCGTAGAACCGCCCGATGATTCGGCGAAAAGCAAAGCTATTGAAAATAAAACCAGCCTTCACGGACGCACCCAATTTTGTGAAATAGAAGGGCGGACAACTGTATGATGCACGAACTTAAAATAAACCCCGAACTGCTTTACCCGGAGATCGTCTTCCAAACCGCCCGTAGCGGCGGCAAAGGCGGACAGAACGTCAATAAAGTAGAGACCAAGGTCGAGCTTCGGCTCGACATTCCCAATTCCGGCGTCTTGACTGATGAACAAAAAGCTTTTTTACAACAAAAATTGGCCAACAAAATCACCAACGAGGGCGTCCTGATTCTGTACCACCAAACCGAACGTAGCCAGCTTGCTAACAAAGAAAAAGTCGTTAAGAAATTCGACCTCTTTATCAAGGAGGCATTCATCGTCCCACGTAGCCGCCGCGCCACCCGGCCCACGCTGGCCTCGAAACGCCGCCGAATCCAATCAAAGAAGCAGCGTTCCGAAACCAAGAAAATGCGCCGCCGTCCCCCAGGGGAGTAAAAGCGCATCCCCAGGGCTTTTACACAAGAACCAGCAATCCTTTTCCCCTTTTATCCTTTCCTGCACGGGCGGTCCCGTCCTTTTCTCACTTTATGGCTCAAACTGCTTTACCCGAAAAAATAAAATACCAACACCTGTTCAGTCTGCCCGTCATCGTGGCCGCGCTGGGCTATTTCGTGGATATTTACGATTTGCAACTCTTCGGCATCGTCCGCATTCCCAGTCTGTTGGGTCTGGGCCTAACGATGGAAGAAGCCGACGCCGTGGGCACCGAAATCATCAATTTCCAGATGATCGGCCTGTTGCTGGGCGGCCTGCTTTGGGGAATTTTAGGCGATAAAAAAGGGCGCTTGTCGGTACTATTCGGGTCGATCATTACGTACTCGATAGCCAACGTTGCCTGCGGTTTTATTCCGCAAATCGAGTTTATGGACAAGGTCGGAGCCTACAAGTGGCTGCGCTTCATTGCGGGCGTAGGACTGGCCGGGGAGCTGGGCGCGGGTATCACGCTGGTGTCGGAGAGTTTGCCGAAGGAGCTACGCGCCATCGGCACTTCATTGGTGGCGGGCGTCGGGCTGTTGGGCGCGGTAGTAGCTACTTTTACCGTTCGGCTGTCGGGTGACTGGACCATCGCTTATTTTGTGGGCGGCGGGATGGGTTTTCTTTTATTGCTACTCCGCGTTGGGGTCGTGGAGTCGGGGATTTATAAGGATATCACCGATAAAACACATGTGATGAAGGGCGATTTCTTTATGTTTTTTACTGATAAAGATCGTTTTATCAAGTACTTCAAATGCATCGGGATCGGTATGCCGACCTGGTTTTGTATCGGGATTCTGGCCTACCAAAGCAATCAGTTTGGTAAGGCGCTGGGCATCGCCGAGGCCATCGACCCCGGCCTGTCGATTATGTGGGGCTACATCGGCATTTCAGCCGGTGATTTCGCCAGCGGTTTTATTAGCCAGGCGCTCCACTCGCGTAAAAAGGCGATTGCCTGGATGATGGGTTTCTCGATGATCGGCGTATTGATCTTTCTTTTTGCCGGAATAAAATCCGCCGCGATGCTCTATGCGCTCTGCTGCTGGCTGGGACTGGGCACAGGTTATTGGGCTATGTTCGTAACGGTAGGCGCCGAGCAATTCGGGACCAACCTACGGGCCACCGCAGCTACCACAATCCCCAACTTCGTGCGGGGCGCGTTAATTCCCATGAATCTGCTGTTTGTAGCCTTGAAGCCTTCGCTCAACGTCATTCTGGCGGGCTTCGCAGTGGGCATGCTGGCCTACGCCATCGGTTTTTACTCCACGCTTACCATTCCCGAAACGCACGATAAGGATCTGGATTTTTTGGAAGAGTGAGGGGGCGCTACCGTAAATGTTACAAAGAAGCATTGGCGAAGAAACCCTTATCCATTGTCTACTTTAAGTTTTTCGACGGGAAAATATTTGCTGCTCCCTATTTCGATCAGGAGACTGATCAGCACAAAGTGTAAAAGCGTATGTCTGTGGGGAGGTTGAAGGAAAGACATTATTATCCAGGGACCAGTCCAGAAGAATAGGAGACAATACCAAAGAATAGGCACTATAAGATCAATTTACGCTTGGGAACGCAATAGGGTCGCCAGGTCGTTTGGCGTGACCAGCTCTATCTTGTGCAAAGATGTCTTTTCTTGCTTCCAAATATGAGGAGGTAGCGGCAGAAGGCTGAAAGATTGGAATGGATGTTGGTTTTTCTTTTTGGCAAGTTGTCTTGGAGTAGGAAAAGTGCGTTTCAATATTATAATATGTATCGATCTAAATTTACGGAACCCGTAGTTATTGGAGTAGCTATAAAAAAGTCAACTTTTAAGCTTTCTCGTTTGCATAACTCAATAATTTCACATATTTCTGATGGTAACATTTCATGTCCAAATATTACTGACTTGAAGCAATCCTTCGGAACTTTGAATTTTCTATCAGCTAAGTTTATGTCTTTCCAGTAACTACTCTCAAATAAATATTTTGTTAATCTATACTCTTCTTTAAATTCAAAATCCACATATTTTGTATGTATTTGCCGAACGAATAGACTTAAGACTTCATCAAATGATTGAACGTGGGGTGATACATAATTGAATTTAGGGTAACTATGCGGAACGTACATAACTTTCCCTCCTCCAATCTTATTCTCAGCAAGTGACTCTAAGTGCTTGTTTGGGAATTTTATTTGGCACAATATGTTTTCAACCAAACTTTCCGAGTAAGGGTGGTTTCAGTGAGTTTTCAACCAAATTATGTACTGTTACTGACATTGTCTACGCCAACTATATGAGAGTGCTGCCAATTCGTTTTTTACGAACTTTGTTAGCAAGTTCCTAAAAATCAATTATTTAAAAATCCAAACAAGCTCTAAACAATCTTTAAAATTGATACCTACGCAAAAACCCTTAAAATTGTCGGCATAATCAGATTTCCAAATATCGATATTATTATTTCTGGCAGTCAGAGATAGTACTCCCAAATGATGATTAGACAGTTGATAGTATTCCTCAATAAAATTTTCCTCTTTTTCTTTATTCCCTAATATTTTATTATATTGATTTCTAAGTTCGAATTCATAATCTTTTTCAAGCAATTGGCTTTTACCTCCATTGAAAGTAGTTTCTAAAAATGGTTGGAAAAATTCATAAGTAAAATTCCAATCAAGTGGGAATCGGCAATCTCTCTTATCGGTAAATGAATCTGGTGCTGCAAAAAATAATTCTTGATCAGAAATTATAGTTTTATGTAATGGGTTAGCCCATTTTCTATATTTGTAAAGAATATCAGGAAAATTTTCCTTTACTTTTTCGATTGAGCTAGTCTCTGAAATAACCATAAATATAGTTCGCTTTTCTGATTAGATATTTTCATTGCCTTCAACATAAGAGCCACTCTATTTTCTCCTTTAACCTCTGTTCGGTCTGGTTGTAGTTGGATGCAATCTCCCTGATTTTATAACTCTTTTTTTAATTTGTTCGCCCCTACAACAGCGCCGCCCACAAAACCTCCGCCGGATGCAGCGCCCGCCTTCCCGTGCCATCGTGGATTTGGTGGCGGCAACTCGTGCCGGGGGCGGCGATGATGACTTCTTCGGGTTGCTGACGCACGGCGGGGAAAAGGACCAGTTCGCCAATCTGCATGGAGAGGTCGTAGTGCTCGGCTTCGTAGCCGAAACTTCCGGCCATGCCACAGCAGCCGCTGGGAATGAGTTGGACGGTGTAGTTTTCGGGTAACGAGAGCATTTTCTTGGTAGGTACCATGCTGGCGATGGCTTTTTGCTGGCAGTGGCCGTGCAGCTTGATCGTCCGTTTTTCTTGAGTGAAAAATTTGGGAGAAATCTTTTTCAAATCAATTTCCCGGGCAATGAACTCATCAAATTGTAGCGCGTTTTGGGCGAGCGCTTTGGCGGCTTCCACCAATTCCTCGCTGACCAAATCCGGGTACTCGTCGCGGAAAGTCAGGATGGCGGAAGGCTCGATGCCGATTAGTGGCGTGTTGTGGCTGATGAGGTCTTTCAAGGCCAGGATATTTTGCTCAGCGATTTTCTTGGCGTCTTTTAAAAGTCCTTTGGATAATTGCGGCCGGCCGCTCGGCGCGTGGTCGGGAATCGTTACCTCGTAGCCCAATTTTTGCAAAGCCCAAATGGCTTTCTTACCGATTTCAACATCACTGTAATTCGTAAACTCGTCGCAGAAAAGATAAACCTTCTTGCCCATGTCAGGATTGGTTTTTGCGCCCGTTTTCCCAAACCAACCCCGCAACGTTTCGCCGCGCAATAGCGGCATGGTGCGGTCGGGATGGAAGCCCACGACGCGGTTGGCAATCCGACGTAGCGGCGCGTTCTTGAAAACCAAATTGTAGGCCCAGGGTACGTAGCTAGCGATTCCGCTCATTTTAGAAAAATTCCCCACCAGCCACGAGCGGAACGGTACGCCGTGGACGTCGTGGTACTGTTGCAGGAATTCCATTTTTAGCTTCGCTACATCCACGTTGCTGGGGCACTCGCCTTTGCAACCCTTACAGGCCAGGCAGAGGTCGTATACTTCCTTAATTTCCTCATGGTCGAAGCGGTTGTCTTTGGACGATCGCGTCAGCATTTCGCGCAGGATATTGGCGCGGGCACGGGTTGTCTCCTTTTCGTTACGCGTCGCCATATAGCTGGGGCACATCGTACCGCCGCTGAGTTGGGTTTTGCGGCAGTCGCCCGAGCCGTTGCATTGCTCGGCGTGTTGCAGGATCGTCTGGTCTCCGAAGCGGAAGTAGGTCTTGAATTCGGGATTCGACT
>JBBSSJ010000229.1:0-7565 GCA_038242095.1 Cytophagales bacterium | reverse complement strand
GCGGCTTTCGCCAGGGCACGGCTTGTAATGATTTCTGTATGAATCGGCGACATCCGATCAATCGTGGTAGAATTGGCCTGAACCACGACTTCGTCCAACGTTTGGGTTGAGCGGAGTACAAACTCCACCTCACCCACCGCCATAACTTTCAGTGTGTCGTTTTGGTAGCCTACGAAACTCGCCACCAGCTGGTTGGATTGGGCGGAACGCGGAATAGAAAATTTACCTTCGGCATTGGTACTCACGCCCAGGGTGGTTCCTGCCCAGTATACATTAGCGCCGATCAAGGACGTTTTCTTAGCAGCGGTATCTGACAATTCGTAAACTATACCGGTAACGTTTTGCGCCCTGGCCAGGCTCGCTGCGAGCATTGCAGCCAGGATCAATAAAAAATTCTTGGAAGAAAAAAGCATGGAATAGATTCGTTAGTCGAATGATACAGGAATTGATTGCGCTACTAATAGCACACTCATTATCAATCAAATAACTTTTCTAAATCAGGAAAGACTGGACGAACAAGAGCATAATTCGGCCATGATTTTTGGGTAGTATCGGAGCCCTTCGACTCTGCTCGGGATTAAAGGAGGCAAGAAGAAGAGCATTTAGTCGTTGTGGCAAACCCGCTTGGTCGCCCAACGCTGTCGAAAGGGGAAGCGATTTGAGTATTTTGCTGAAAGACGACGAGGATGAAACGACATCGATTTTCTGATGCTTCTGCGTTTCCTCGCAACAGGCTTTCTTTTTAAATTGTGGAGCGTCAGCGCTTCGAACGCCCGAAACAGTAGCTTGTTTGCACATTCCACAAGCTGTTTCCGCTTTTTTCAATGCTGCCAACTCCACCGACTTGCCACGCATCATACAGCTATGCTCCACCAAACCAAAGCCCGTGCTGCTGAGCAACACGACGAAGGCCATGATAATGGTGAAAAATCTGTATGGTTTACTTTTGGTCATGTATTGGCGGTCAGGTAACGATAACTCAACGCTGACAGCCAATTCCATTGCGGGTTCTAACCGCTGTCAGCGTTTGTAATCGGCAATCAATTAACAATTTGAACAGCAATTCGTTCAGCACAAAATTAGTGCCAATTACGCAACTGGTTCAGCCTGATAACCTGCTGCTTTAACCAGTTCGGCTACTTGATTAGCGGACTTGTCCGTTTCTACGGTCAATATACGGTTAGGGTCTTGCAAATCTACTTTAAAATGCTCGATACCGGCTGCCTGGGTAAGGTGGGGCGTGACGGTTGCCACACAGGCTCCGCACTTGATGTTGGTTTTGAATTTCAGGGTGTTCATGGCTTGTGGTTTTATTTGTAGAGGCAAAGGTCGGGAAAATTTAATCAGGACGCTTTACAGAATTACTGGGGGGTCTTGCAAGATTTATTTTTTAAGGCAATGGTATGCGGCCTGGACGCGTTGTTCAATGCGGAGAACTATCACATTATTTTTTATATATTATTTGCTTTTTTTTGTTTCGCATCGGTCGCCTAAACCTACCGTCAACTAATTTATTTAACCCGTCCAAAATCCTAAACGTCATGAAAAGTGCCCTAAGCCTACTACTGATTCTGTCGTTTGCCCTTCTCTCTTGTAAGAATGAGAATAGTGAAGATAATGAGGATAAATCCCAGGAAGAAATCGTAGTCGGCGAAGGCCCGGTGATCGTCTCGTTCAAGAATTCGCTGGACATCGATACGAATTTCAAATCATTTTCTGCCAGAACCAACGATTCAACCTCAACCAGCAGGATTGATATAGCCAGGTTATTTTACGATGATACCCAAGCGACTCTGAGCGATTTCTCCGATAAACCCATGCTATTTAATACGCTTACGATAACCTCTAAGGAAGGTTTCTTGGTTTTCAGACACGCTGTCAATTTCTTTGACGCTAATGAGTGTATTTTACAAAGAGGAGATTCAGTACAGGTAGAATACATAGGAAAGCAGCCCCAAATCACCATTCAGAACCGTAAGACTTTAAAGTACGATATCAGCTTCGACAGTTTAGCCAGGTCGTATTTCAAAAGGGACAAATATTCATTTCTTAGCAAATACCGGGAAGCTCGCGATGTAGCAAGAATGGAATTTATGTCTAATAAAAAAGCGATAGCAGAGAACGAGAGCCTGACTTTCAAAGAAAGAGGCGACAGGAATCATCGTCTCACAACAGACGTCAGGAGAAAGCATTACGCTGGCGCAAAAGTTTATTTGAGCGAAGAAAATAGTTTGCTCGATTCGCTGAAATCCATCAAAGAACTCTCGACGGTTCCTTATAGTTTTTACAAAGAGCGAAATAAGTACCTCGGACATATGCTCGATATGCAAACCGACCGGCTTGCCAAGCCACCGTTTACGGCCCTTATGAAAGCGCATCAGGTGAACCGTTTCGGGTACCCCGACATTTATTATCAGCAGTTCCTGGAAGCCGTATCAAGAAAGTACATTGAGGAGAAAGCTGATTATGTAGATAATAATAAACCAAGCCCACTCGATTACCGAAAAATCTTCGATCAAATAGACACCTCCTCACTTTTCCCTAGAAAAGATCGTGATTACCTACTGACCAAAGCATTTAAGAACGTTCACGAAACTTTCTCGCACGATGACTTTATCACCTATTTCAAAAAATACGAAGCCAAAGTAAAAGACACCACCCTTGTCAACACGGTACGGAATGACTTCGCGCTGGAATTCGACAACCGCCGAAGCGAAACGGCCTCGTTAGTACTGACCGATATAAGCGGTAAAAAATTGACCTTCGAAGAGGTGAAGGCGCGAAATAAAGGAAAGGTGGTTTACGTCGATTTCTGGGCGAGTTGGTGCGCTCCCTGTCGCCAAGCGATGCCCGCTTCCGCCGATCTGCGCAAAGCGCTGAAAGGAAAAGACGTGGTGTTCGTGTACCTCTCCATTGATGCCAGCATTACGCCCTGGAAGAAAGCCAGTACCGCCGAAAAGCTGGACAACCACGCGGAGAATTATCTGGTCGTGAACACCAATACTTCGGACTTCCTGAAACAGAACAAACTCAGCAGCATCCCCCGCTACATGATCTTCGACAAGACCGGGCGACTGACCCACGCCAACGCGCCCCGTGTGGAAAGCGGCGGAGTAGGCTTACTGCTAACGACTTTGGCAGACAAGCAATGAAGTCGGACAAGCGTACCTAAAAACCTACACCACCACATTCACCAGCGTCCCGATCGGCTCGATGGTGATGATGATTTTATCGCCCGATTGCAGCGTAAACTCCGAGGGGGGAATAATCCCCGTGCCCGTCATCAGATAGACGCCCTGAGGGAATGTCATTTCGCGAAAAAGATAGCCTAACAACTCATCGGGTTTCCGCTTCATTTGATTCAACAGGACGGTATTGCCAAATACTTCCTCGCCGCCGCGCGTGATGGCGATGCTAATTTCGGTTTCGGGGGAGAGCGGCTCGGCGGGTACGTAAAGGCAAGGGCCGAGGGCGGCGCTGCCATCGTACGATTTGGCCTGCGGCAGGTACAGCGGGTTTTCTCCCTCAATGCTGCGCGAACTCATGTCATTGCCAATGGTGTAGCCCACCAGCCTGCCCGACGACGTGGCCAAAAGCGTCAGCTCGGGTTCGGGCACATTCCAGTCGGAGTCACGTCGAATGCGCACCTCGCCCGAATCCCCCACGACGCGCCAGGCGTTTGCTTTGAAGAATAACTCGGGCCGCTCAGCCGAGTACACACGGTCATAGAAACTGCCCCCCCCAGCTTGCTCGGATTCCTCCATACGCGCCTCACGGCTGCGAAAATACGTCACACCCGACGCCCATACTTCCTGCGTCCCAATGGGCGGCAACAAATCCGGCATCTGCGAAATTCCCGTGAAAGATACCAGCAACAAACTTTCAGATTGGGCCGAAAGCCAATGATGCAAATCGTCGCGGTTGACCACGGCATCCCAATCCGTCTCGTGCAAGCGGTAGTACTGTCCTTCTTTTTCCAGCAAAATGCCGTGGTGGGTACGGAAGAGTCTCATTTGAGAGATGTTTATTTGTTTATGGGTTTATTTGTTTAGGGCGGTCCGTCGGTCCGGTTTAGAAAAGTCAAAACATGAGCTAATTTACTTATTCACTCCCAGGTACCTTTAACCGTTTCACCCTTAACCTTTCACCCCTAAAATCTTTCCCTTCAAATAATCCGCCGTGTAATTGCCTTCCAGCTTGACCATGTCTTCGGGGGTGCCAGCGAAGGTGATGTAGCCACCCTTGTCGCCGCCTTCGGGACCAATATCGATGATCCAGTCGGCGGACTTAATGACTTCCATGTTGTGCTCGATAATGATGACGCTGTCGCCCTGATCGATGAGGGCATTAATGGCAGCCAGCAATTTTTTGATGTCGTGAAAATGCAGGCCCGTGGTCGGTTCGTCGAATATAAAGAGTGTCTTGCCCTTGTGCGAATTGCCCTTGCCCAAAAACGAAGCGAGCTTAACGCGTTGCGCCTCGCCACCCGACAGCGTGTTGGATGATTGCCCCAGCGTCACGTAACCCAAACCGACATCCTGCAAGGGTTGCAGTTTCTCGACCAGACGATCCTCCGAGCCTTTGAAGAAAGCAATGGCGTCGTCCACGGTCATGTCCAGGATATCGGACACATCTTTGTCGTGGTACTTCACATCCAGAATTTCCTGCTTGAAGCGCTTGCCGTTACAGCCTTCGCACAACAGGTATATATCGGCCATAAACTGCATCTCGATCTTGACCTGCCCTTCTCCCTGACACACTTCGCAACGGCCGCCGTCCACATTGAACGAGAAGTGCGATGGCTTGTAACCCCGCGATTTTGCCAGCGGCAGGTCAGCCATCATTTGCCGCATGTAGTCGTAGGCCTTGATGTACGTCACCGGGTTAGAACGCGACGATTTGCCAATCGGGTTTTGGTCGATCATCTCGACAGCCTCCACGCTTTTCAGGCTGCCGGATAGCTCATCGAACTTGCCGACATCCTCGCCGTACTCACCCTTGGAGCGCATCAGCGCCGGATACAAAAGCTTGCGTACGAGCGTCGATTTACCCGAGCCACTCACGCCCGTCACGACGGTGAGCGTACCGAGCGGAAACTTCACGTTTACGTCCTTCAAGTTGTTTTCGCGCGCGCCTTTCAACTCCAAAAACTGCGTGAACTTACGACGGAAAGTCGGGACCGGAATGGAATCTTTACCCAACAAAAAATCCAGCGTGTAGGAACGGCCGTTGGCGTTTTCTTTCCCGTTGGCACCGAAGGCTTGTACCTCGTCCCAGTCGCCCTGAAACACCAGGTGTCCGCCACCGGTACCCGCTTCGGGCCCGATGTCGATAATCTGGTCGGCGGCGTGCATGACCTCTTCCTCGTGCTCTACCACGATGACCGTATTGCCCAGATCGCGCAACGATTCCAGCACGCCCACCAGCCGCTGCGTGTCGCGCGGGTGCAAGCCGATGCTGGGTTCATCCAGAATGTACATCGAACCCACCAGTGCGCTGCCCAGCGAAGTGGCTAACTTGATGCGCTGAAATTCGCCCCCCGACAGCGAGTTGGTGAGGCGGTTGAGGGTGAGGTACCCAAGCCCTACGCGCTCCATGTATTCGAGGCGGTTGTTTATTTCGAGCAGGATGCGTTTGCCGATCTGCTGCTGATGTTCGTCAAGTTCGAGGTTCTTGAAAAACTCCAGCGTGTCATCGATGGATTTAAGCACCAGATCGGTGATGGATGCGTCCGCGATCTTGACGTATGAAGCATCTTTCCGCAAACGCGAACCCCGGCAATCGGGACAGGTAGTGCGGCCCCGGTAGCGCGACAGCATCACACGATACTGGATTTTATGGGTTTGTCTTTCTACTTCCTTGAAGAAATCGTTCAATCCTTTGAAGTGCTGATTTCCCGTCCAGAGCAAGTCCCTTTCGGCTTGGGTTAAATCCTTGTAAGGTCGGTGAATCGGGAAGTCGAAGCGGATGCCGTTGCGCAACAGCGGTTTGAGCCACTCCCCCATTTTTTCGGTCCGCCAGGGCGCGATGGCGCCCTCGAAAACCGACAGACTTTTGTCGGGAATGACCAAATCCGGATCAATGCCCAGCACCTTACCAAACCCTTCACAAGTCCGGCAGGCACCGTATGGATTGTTGAAACTGAATAGGTTGACGCTCGGCTCTTCGAATAGCATACCGTCCAACTCGAACTTATCGGAGAACGTCCGCCGCTCGCCGCCTACCACATCGACTATGCAAAGCCCTTCCCCTTCAAAAAAGGCGGTCTGCACCGAGTCGGACAGGCGGTATTGCGTGTCTTCATCGTCGTGCTGCACGGAAGCGCGGTCGATGAGGATGAAAAGCTCCTCGGCTTCTGAAATTTCTGCCAGCTCCTCGCCTTCCAGTATTTCTTCAATGAATTGCGTTTCGCCGCCCCGCACAATGCGGTTGTACCCCTTGGAAAGCAGGATATTCAATTCCACCGCCAACGAACGGCCCGGCCGAACCAGCAGCGGGGCCATAATGAACACCCGCGTTTCGGCCGCGTGCGACAAGATGTAGTCCACCACATCGGTAACGGTGTCCTTGCGCACGACATCGCCCGAAATCGGTGAACACGTGATGCCGACGCGGGCGAAGAGCAACTTCAAATAATCGTAAATCTCGGTGCTTGTCCCAACCGTCGAGCGCGAGTTGCGGGTATTGACTTTCTGCTCGATGGCAATCGCGGGCGACACCCCGCGGATATACTCCACTTCGGGCTTTTCCATGCGGCCCAAAAACTGCCGCGCGTAGCTGCTCAAGCTCTCGACGTACATGCGTTGTCCCTCGGCAAAAAGCGTATCAAAGGCCAATGACGACTTACCGGAGCCGGAAAGGCCCGTCACGACTACCAGCTTGTTGCGGGGTATGGCAACGTCGATGTTTTTAAGGTTATGAACTTTGGCTCCCTTAATAAGGATGAATTTTCGGGCGTCGAGTTCGGCAAATTCTATATTTTCGGAAATGATTTCGAGTTGTTCGGTCATGCTTGGAGCTAAGGTGTGGCGGCCGACGCGGTTCGGACGGGCGTATCCTGTTTTTAACCTAAAACGGGAGGCTTTAGTTTTTTGGGGAAACAGTAAAAGTAGATTATCCCGGTCGTTCAATCGTGCGTAAGGTTTAACAAATCAAAAATGTGTTTCGCATTTTGGCAACCTTCTTGATTTTTCCTTACCTTTGCCCTCCCAAAACAAGAACCCAAGAAAATTTTTTAGAGCTATAAATTTGATACTGAAATGAAACGCACCTACCAGCCATCCAAGCGTAAGCGCCGCAACAAGCACGGTTTTATGGATCGTATGTCGACGCCCAATGGCCGCAACGTCATCAAGCGCCGCCGAGCCAAAGGCCGCACCAAGCTGAGCGTATCCGACGAGAAACGCCACAAGCAGTAAAGTCGAAGCGGTTCGGGAGAAGGCTGTTCGCGCTTCCTGCTCAATAGAATTTCCGACGAACGCTTGAAAAAGACTTTTACCAAAGACGAAAAATTGCGAAGCCGCTCGATGATCGAGCGGCTTTTTAAGCGTGGTAACCCCGAAGTT
>JBBSSJ010000228.1:0-7578 GCA_038242095.1 Cytophagales bacterium | reverse complement strand
TCGCCCAATCGGCCCGCGACCTGATGGTGCAGCGTAGCCCGGTTTGGCGCGGGGTGGTCAAGGATGGCAAAATCCTGATCGCCGCCCAAAATCCCTACGCCAACGAAAGTCAACAAACGGAACTAACGGTTAACTACAAGCAGTGGACCAGGACGATCAGTCTCACCGGCCGGGATGTATTCCTGTGTCAATTTGATCTTGCCGATGTCGTTTCGGCGCTGGATTCTTCGCTGGCGGCGGCTGTGATCTATCCCAATCCGACTGCTTCGGCGGTATTCGTGGACCTCAGCAGTCGGAGCACCGAAAGCGAGGTGATATTTGAACTCATCGACCTCAAAGGGGCCGTACTCAAAACCCAAATCACGCCGACCAAAACCGGTGAACATCCTTACCAATTCGACCTACCCAAAGTACCCGCTGGCACTTATTTTGTAAAAGTAAGCGGCGAAAGAACATCCATCACCAAAAGAATCATCATTGAATAAGCTCGCCGACGAAACCAGCCCGTATCTCCTACAACACGCCCGTAATCCCGTGGATTGGTATCCCTGGGGGGAGGAAGCGCTCGCCAAAGCCCGTGCCGAAAACAAGCCCATTCTGGTCAGCATCGGTTATTCGGCTTGCCACTGGTGCCACGTGATGGAGCGCGAATCATTCGAGCAGCATAGCGTGGCGGCTGTGATGAACGAAAATCTGGTGTGCATCAAGGTCGACCGCGAAGAACGACCCGATATTGACGCAATCTATATGGACGCTGTGCATTTGATGGGCGTACGCGGCGGCTGGCCGCTTAACGTGTTCCTGATGCCCGACGCCCGACCTTTTTACGGCGTCACCTACCTGCCGTCCCAAAACTGGATGCAGTTGATCGGCAGCATTCGTAATGCCTTCGACAATCATCACGAAGAGCTGGTGCAATCGGCGGCGGGATTTGCCGACGGATTGCAGATGAGCGAGATCGAGAAATATGGTTTGGTGGCGAACGATACGCACTATACGGTAGAAGCATTAGACGGGATGTTCGAGCAATTGAAAGCGCAATTCGATACCGTCGATGGCGGCATGAACCGCGCGCCGAAGTTTCCGATGCCCTCCATTTACACTTTTTTGCTCCGCTACTACGACCTCACCCAAAATCCTGAGGCGCTGGCTCAGATCGAACTGACCCTGAATCGCATCGCGCTGGGCGGAATCTACGACCACGCGGGCGGCGGCTGGGCGCGCTATTCGGTGGATGGCGAATGGTTCATTCCGCATTTCGAGAAAATGCTGTATGACAACGCCCAGCTCCTGAGCATCTACGCCGAGGCTTTTTCGCTGACGAAAAATCCGCTTTACGCCGACCGACTCCGCCGTACATTCAATTGGCTGAATACCGAAATGCAAAGTCCCGACGGCGGTTTTTATTCCGCGCTCGACGCCGACAGTGAGGGCGTGGAAGGCAAGTACTACGTCTGGACGGCCGAAGAATTAAAGGAAATTTTGGGTCAGGATTACGAATGGTTTGCGCCGCTCTACAACATCAGCGCAACGGGCAACTGGGAATACGGCCTAAACCATTTGCACCTTACGCAGGATGTGGAGGTTATCGCCAAACGATTAGGATTCTACGACGAAGCTTTCCCCAAAAAGTACCAGGCCGCGCTGGAAAACCTGTCTGAGGTTCGCGACACCCGCATCCGGCCAGGTCTGGACGATAAGATTTTAGCCTCCTGGAACGGCTTATTGTTAAAAGGGTTGGTCGATACCTACCGGGCATTGGGCGACGAAGCGATCCGTGATACGGCCGTAAGGCTGGGCGAATTTCTACAGGGTAAGATGGTAGGAGGGAAAGGCATTTGGCACAGCCACAAGGCGAGCCGCTCCACCATTCCTGGTTTCCTGGAAGACTACGCGGCGGTCTCCGAGGGTTTGGTGGGCTTGTACCAAATCACGTTTGATGAAAGCTGGCTGCGATTGGCCGAACGACTGCTCGATGAGACAATTGCCAAATTTTATGATCCAGCCGATGGTTTCTTTTTCTTCACCGATGCCGAGGCTGAAACGCTCATCGCCCGCAAGAAAGAATTGCTCGACAACGTCATCCCCGGTTCTAATTCCATCCTGGCGCACGCACTCTATCAAGCGGGTATGCTCCTCGACCGTCCCGATTTTTTGGAGAAAGCCGACGCTATGTTGAACAAAATCACCCGCCTGCTCGGCACCGAAATTCAAATCGTGACCAACTGGGCCGCACTTTATGCTTTGCGTTCCGCTCCCACCGCCGAAATTGTCATCGTGGGGCCGGAAAGCGATGCATTACGCAAGGATTTCGATCGTTTTTTCGTACCCAACCGCGTTATGGCCGGAACGAAGACGTCCTCCGACCTGCTGCTATTAGAAGGCCGAACGCCTCCGACCGACCAAACGCTGATTTACGTTTGTTTCAACAAAACCTGCCAATTGCCGGTGCATTCGGTGGAAGAAGCATTGGCGTTGTTATGATATTGGATATGAGACTCTTAATAGTAGGTGCTGAATTTTAGATTATTGACCGAGCCAACGTCCAACGTCTAAAATCCAACCGCACTGGCGGACTGGTCCACTAACCCCTACTTCATCCGATCAGGATTCTCGCTCACGAACGCCCCCCAGCCGCCTTTTTTGTTTTTGGCAGAACCAGTAGTCTTGGCCGTAGCGGGAGAGTTGGCGTGGTAATGATGGCAAACCGCGATCGCTATGCCATCTGTGGCATCCATAAATTCGCGACTTAATTCTACTTTCAGGATGTTTTCGAGCATGTAAGCGACTTGCTCCTTACTGGCGGTGCCGGTGCCGGTGACCGACTGTTTGATCTTGCGCGGTGCATACTCCACAATCGGAATGTCGCGGGCCAAAGCAGCCGCCATCGCCACGCCCTGCGCCCGACCCAGCTTGAGCATCGACTGGGCGTTTTTACCATAAAAAGGGTCTTCGATCGCCATTTCGTCGGGCAGATACTGATCGATGACCTGCGTCATGCGCTCGAATATTTTCTTTAATTTCAGCTCGTGGGTGCTATATTTGTTCAACTTTATGACGCCGTACTGAACCAGCGTAATCTGCTGGCCCGTCACGCTGATCATGCCGTACCCCATCACCTGCGTTCCGGGGTCCACGCCCAGGATAATCTTTTCACTCGCGGCCTTCACTATACTCTTCATGTTGCAAGATAGACAACTGTTCCCACCAAAAGAAAAGCCGCCCAAAACGAATTGGTGGTGGCTCGGTAAGTGGATCGTCACCTTATTGGTGGTCAGTTATCTATTTAATTTTTTCCAGAACCAAGCCGGCGGATTTTCGGGCATTGCTACTACGCTGAGTTCGGTATTTCGGCCCGAAAATCTGGGCTACGTAGCTATTCTCTTGCTTTTGGTGCCGCTCAACTGGTCATTTAAAGCGCTAAAATGGCAGCTTTTGGCCCGGAAAGCGGTACCCATTTCTTTCGGGGAGGCATTCCGGAGCACCCTCACCGGACTAGCCGTGGGCGTAGCCGTACCCGCCCAAGTCGGCGACACCTTGGGGCGCATCACCTCGCTGCGCTCCGAGCAACGGCTCAAAACCCTGGGAGCGGCTTTGATTTCCAACGGTATCCAATTTTACGTTTCGGTTTTGGGCGGGGCGATCGGCTGGTGGCGCGCGGCAGCGGGTTTAGGACTTTCGCCCGAGATGAAGCTTTTTATTGACGCACTGCTCATCATCGTATTGCTTGGCGGAATCGTAGTAGGCATTGCTCGACAAAGGCTGGTGCATTGGCATCCCAAGAAACTCTGGGCGCGCAAATTGCAGGAAAATCTCGCCGTCATCGGCCACTATTCCAGGGCGGAACTTGGCCTGGCTACGGCTATTGGCGGGATGCGTTACCTGGTTTTTGTGGTTCAGTTTATGCTGGCCCTGTGGTTGGCGGGCATCCCGTTGCCGCTGGTGGATTTGCTGCAAGCCGTATCCCTGATTTATCTGGCAAAAACCCTCTTACCCGCGCTCAATGTCATTGGCGATCTGAGCGTGCGGCAGTTCGTGGCGTTGTACGTCTTTGCGCCTTATCAACTGGCCGCTGAGCCGGTCGTCGCGGCGACGTTTTTGGTGTGGGTCATCAATATTTTTGCGCCGCTGCTGATAGGAATATATTTCGTTTGGAAGCTCAAATGGAACGCGCGCTATGCTTGATTTTGCTTATTTAACCCTGCTTGTGTTCGTAGGTTCCTACACCTTCTTTACCCTTGGGTTATACTTTTTTTGGACAAAAATTAAAGCACCAACTTCGGCTGACGGACTTTTGACGACTAAAATAACGGTCATCATTCCGGTGCGCAACGAGGCCAATACCATTGGCCTTTTATTAAAAGACCTGCACCAACAAACCTACGCCCCAACGAATTTTGAGGTGATTGTCGTGAACGATAGTTCTACCGACAACACGGCTTATGTCCTGAAAACTTTCGCAAATGCTTCGGCTATCTCTCTCAAAATCATTCATCTGGACGGACAGGAAAACAATTCCTCCCCTAAGAAACGCGCCATCGCTGCCGCGCTCGACCAGGCTACCGGTGACCTGATCGTCACTACGGACGGCGACTGCTGCGTCGGGCCCGACTGGCTCACTGCCCTGGCGGCTTGCCGGGAAAGCACCGGCGCGCGCTTCATCAGCGGGCCCGTTACTTTCAACACAGAATACCACCTCACCGATCACCTGCAAACGGTAGAGTTTTCGAGCCTCATCGGGGCAGGAGCCGCTTCAATCGCTGCAGGGTTGCCGGGCATGTGCAACGGCGCCAATCTGGCCTACGACAAAGCGGTTTTCCGGGAGGTAGGTGGCTTTGCCGACAACGAACATCTGGCCTCGGGTGATGACGAGTTTTTGATGCATAAGGTCGCGGCCCGCTATCCCGGCCGGGTACAGTTCCTAAAAGACCGCCGCGCCATCGTGCGCACCATCGCCCACCGCTCGTGGCGCGATTTTTATCGACAGCGTAAGCGCTGGTCCAGTAAATGGAAGCATTATCAGGGTATTGCCACGAGCCTGCTGGCCATCTACGTCTTTGCCTGCAACGCCAGCCTGGTCGTTGCTTTGCTGGGTGGCATAGCGGGCTGGTTCTCCTGGTCAGAAGTAGGCTTGATTTTTGTAATAAAGTGGCTGCCGGAGTGGTTGTTTATTGGGATGATCCTGGTTTTTTTAAAGAAAATCAAATCGATTCCATACATTTTACCCGTACAGGTGTTGTATCCATTTTACGTGTCGTTTTTCGGCTTAATCGCCCAGAGTACCGGCTACACCTGGAAAGATCGCAAGTTAAAGTAGCCTACAAGCTAACGCATGTGGCAATGAACTGAGGTTCGGTTGATCTCAGGATTCATCATTCATCATTCTCCTTCGTCATTCAATTTGTTTCTCCACAACGCCCCTTTCTGGTTACGGATGGTTTATCCGGGTTTTATCTGGCGGATGCCCACGCGCGAGAAGGTGCTGTACCTAACCTTCGATGATGGGCCGATTCCTGACGTGACGGAGCAGGTGCTGGAAACCTTGGAATCGCACCACGCCCAGGCCACGTTTTTCTGCATCGGCGACAATGTGCGTAAGCATCCTTCTATTTTTAAAAAAATAAAAAAGGAAGGACATTCCGTGGGAAACCACACCTTTAATCACCTCAGTGGCTGGAAGAATGACGATGCGCGCTATCTCGAAAATGTGCAACTTTGCGCCCGCCAAATGGCCACCGAAACCACGCTGTTTCGTCCACCCTATGGTCGTATTAAGCGAAGTCAGGCCCGTTTACTTCGGCCGGAGCATAAGATTGTGATGTGGGACGTGCTAAGCGGCGATTTTTCACCCAATCTTAGCCCGGAACGCTGTCTTGCCAAAACCATTGAGTACGGGCGCTCCGGCTCGGTAGTGCTTTTCCACGACAGCCACAAAGCGCGGCGAAACATGGAATACGCCCTGCCCCGGATGCTCGATCATTTCGGTAATCTGGGCTATGAATTCAGGAGTATCCCGATGCAATGATGATTATGACCGCTTCCCAAAAAACTCCGATGGTCAGCGTCCTGTTGGCTGCCCGCAACGAAGAGGCAAACATCGTCCGTTGCCTTACGGCCCTCGACCGGCTCGATTTTCCGAAAGCACAGTTTGAAGTACTGATCGGCGACGACCAATCGACCGACGCGACGCCCGAATTGATTCTGAGCTTTATCTCGAATAAACCCCATTTTCGGTACCAGCGCATCGAAAGCCAAACACCCGGCTTGCGGGGAAAGGCCAATGTACTGGCGCAATTAGCGCATCTGGCAAATGGCAAGTACTTCTTTTATTGCGACGCCGATATTGCCGTAGCGCCTACTTGGCTCGATGCCATGCTTCGGCTTTTTGGGGCAAAAACCGGCGTCGTCGTCGGGGTAACCCGCATGACGTCAATTGGCGGCTTTGCTGCCATGCAATCGCTTGAATGGCTTTTTTCCATCGCCGCCATGCGTTTTTTTTCCTTCTTAAAAATACCTTTTACTGGTATGGGCAATAACATGGTGGTTCGGCGGGAGGCGTATTTTGCGGTGGGTGGCTACGAAGGTATTGGCTTTTCAATCGTGGAAGATTTCGCGCTCTTTGTGGCTATCATAGAAAAAGGCCACGATTTCAGGCAGGGATTTCAGCCCCAAATTCTGTCGATTTCGGAGCCTACGCGCACCGTCGCCGAACTCCTGGTGCAGCGCAAGCGTTGGGTCAAAGGCGCGATGCAAGCCCCCTGGCCCATCAAGTTGAGCTTTTTCGCCTCGGCTTTGTTGCTACCTATTCTACTGATCCTGTTGTTTGTATCGCCGGGAATAGCCATCGGTTTGGCAGCACTGCATTACGCGCTCGTCACCACGATTGCCGTATGCAGCATCACTATTCTGGGACAAACTGATCTGTACCGCTATGTGTTGCTATTCTGGTTCTACTTCAACCTCAACAACACCCTTATGCTCATCAACTACCTCCGCCCAACTGAAACCATTTGGAAAGGCCGAGCCTATTAAAAAGCCTTATTTCATATCTCATAATTCATAATTCTTTTGATAGAAACCCACGCCCACATCTACGACGAACAATTTGCCGACGACCGCGACGCCATGCTGCAACACGCCTGGTCGGCCAGCATAGAGCAGATTTGGATGCCCAACTGTGACCACGCGACCTTTCCCGGCATGCTGGCCCTAGCCGATACTTATCCCAAGCGTTGCCTGCCGATGATGGGACTGCATCCCTGTTATGTCAAGGAAGATTTTGAAAGAGAACTCGAAATTATTGAAGAGCAGCTCGCTAAGCGACCTTTTCTGGCCATCGGCGAGATTGGGATGGATTTGCATTGGGACAAAACCTTTCGGGACCAGCAGGAAGAAGCCTTTTTATACCAATGTCGCCTGGCGTTACAACACAACCTCTGGATCGACATCCACAGCCGAAACGCCTTTTGGGAAACGGCGGCGCTAATCGAAAAAGTAGCCGACACGCGGCTGACCGGAATTTTCCATTGCTTCGTAGGCACCCTCGATGAAGCCCAAAAAGCCATCGAAATGGGCTTC
>JBBSSJ010000227.1:0-7596 GCA_038242095.1 Cytophagales bacterium | reverse complement strand
GAACTGGGGCCCATTCTGGGCGGGCTGAGCTTTGCTGCGTTGCTGGCCTTGGGGACGCACACTACTCGGCTCTGGAACGCTTACGATTATACTAAAGAAACCATCCGGGGAAAGTCAGAGCTCAGCCCGTTGGCTTCGGAGCCCACCACAAGCAACATTCAGGATGGACTCGATAAAGAATACGCTTTTCAGTACAGCTACGGCATCGGCGAAACCCTCACTTTGCTGATCCCGAATCTCTACGGTGGGCCTTCTCAAGGGGCACTCGATACCAAATCAGAAACCTACCAGACCCTGACCAACCGTGGGGTCGATGCCGCCAACGCTCAGAACTTCATCCAGGCGTTGCCACTTTATTGGGGCACGCAATACAGCACCGGGGGCCCGGCTTACGCCAGCGCCATTATTTTCTTCTTGTTCATTCTGGGACTGTTTTTAGTCAAAGGCCCTATCAAATGGTGGGTTGCGGGCGTCACGGTGCTGTATATCGTGTGGGCTTGGGGCAAAAATTTTGCCGGGCTCAACTACCTGTTTTTCGATTACTTCCCGATGTTCAACAAGTTCAGAGCCGTGACGATGGTGCTTTCACTCGCCCAGCTCATGATGGTGCTGTTGGCCGTGGTGACGCTGCGCGATCTTAGTCAGCGCAAATGGACATTCGCTCAGATTTCCCGACCCTTCCTGATCAGCATGGGGCTAACGGCGGGCCTCTGCCTGGTCCTGGCGATGGTACCAACCTTGTTTTTAAGTTTCCGGGGCCCCAATGATCCGCAATTTGTGGAGAGTCTGGCGCAAAGCAGCCAGAACCCGGCCTTTGCTCAGGATATTATGGCAGCCATCGTAAAGGATCGCGCCGGGATGCTGCGCGGTGATGCCCTGCGATCGGCTTTTCTTATCCTGCTTACTGCCGGACTTATTTGGCTATGGATGAAAGAGAAAATTAAGGCGACGGTGCTCTACCCCGCCTTGATTCTCCTGATTATCGGCGACATGTTCGGCGTTAGCAAGCGCTATCTCAATAATGAAGATTTCGTGAGCAAGCAGGCCATGGCTACGCAACGATCGCCCTCGCCCGCCGACCAGCAGATTATGCAAGATCCTGACCCCGATTACCGGGTGCTGGACGTGCTGCGCAATACGTTCAATAATTCCGAAGCTTCGTACTTCCACAAGTCCATCGGCGGGTACCACGCGGCCAAGCTGCGCCGCTATCAGGAACTCATCGAGCGGCAGATTGCCAAGCAGAATCCCAATCCGGGCATCCTGAATATGCTTAACACCAAGTACGTTTTGACCCGCGACCCGCAGGGCAACCCGGCCGTGCAGCCAAACCCTGACGCGCTCGGCCACGCCTGGTTCGTGGACAGCTACCGCGTCGTCCCCAATGCCGATGCCGAAATGGCCGCCCTTGATAGTCTGCAACCGCGCCGCGCCGCCGTGCTTGACCAACGCTTTGCCGACAAACTGCAAGACCTCACAATCCGGCCCGATAGCGCTAATAGCATACGGCTCACTAGCTACACACCCAACGAACTCACGTACCAAAGCAACGCTCAGGGCGACCAACTGGCTGTTTTCTCGGAGATTTACTACAACGTCCGCGACGAATGGCAGGTAACCATCGATGGACAGCCCGCGCCCATGCTCCGGGCCGACTACGTACTGCGTGCCCTGCGCATTCCCGCGGGAAAGCATACGATCGTCTTCAAATTCGACCCGACTTCGGTCCGCACGGGAAAAATCATTGACCTGATTAGCTCCATTTTACTTGTGGCGCTGATTGTGGGCGCGGTGGTCGTTTCGGCGAGAAAGAAAGAATGAAAGGACCGGGCTGGCGAACCAGGAAAGCAGGAAAGGGTTAAAAGGAGGAAAGGATGCTTACGCAAAAGCCCTTTGCTCCCTTCTCCCTTTGTTGCCTCATGCCTATATTTAACCACATTAATGCGATACAGAAATGGTGAGCTGTAAAAAGCTCCTCCCAAAATGTTGCTGCCCGTATTGTCCCCGGAGAAAGTTCGGCCGTCAGTCAGTTTCATCGTTTCCCGCACTTCAAAGTAATCACCAACAGCCAATTTATCGAGCGCAAGTCCACTCGCAGCCAGAGCTTCCTGACCCGTTATGGTCATAGTGGCACGAGGATAATTTGTCTGCGGATCTTTCGTAAAGGTGAAGGCCGCAATGGAACATAATACTTTATCGGCTACATTGTTCATACCTTTATCAGCCGACTTATCGACAAAACGAATTACCAGATCATAAGATGAGAACTGCGCGCCCAGGTTTGGTGTCGCGGCTTCGTGCAGCACTTCCAGCCTGGTGCCTGCCACGTTGGCCAGGCTCACTTTGGCGGTGCCGTTTCCAAACGGATTGGGCTCTATAATGCGCATATAGCCCCCGCTTTCAAATTTTTGTTCTTCCAGCCGGGGATTTTCCAGGGAGGCGATTTATTTCCCAGCGTCGTTATCATAAAGTCTACCGGCGGGGTACACATCCCAGGCGGTATTCCCTCGTTGCTCAAATGATCGCGGCCCCAATAACCTACTGATGAGGACAGGCAGAACACATCGGCATCGGTATAGTGGGCGGGCTTTGAAAAAGTCACGCAACGCAACACGTTCACGTCCGTAGAGTTCACCAGTACTGGACGGTAAAAGTAGCACCCGAATCGGGGATCGGGAAAACCCTTTCCCGAGTATAGTTCACCCAAGAAGGCATTGGCCTGATAGTCGCCGCCGCCCGTGGGCAGGTACCGCTCAGCTTAGCGCGGTGGCGGGTGTCAGGATTGGTAAGATTGCTCCCTGGTCGCCGTAAGTAACGGTCGCCGCCAGGCCTTTTGGTACCGTGATGTTCTCGATGTTATTGAGGTCGAGATCCAGAAAACGGCTCGAGGCCGTCTGAGCGGTAACCACCACTTCCTGGAAATTCTTGGTGTCGGAAGCCGGCTGACGTTCAGCGAGGAGCGGTTGCCTACTTCGACCTCCTGGAAGATGGTCCCTACAAAGCTGAACACAGCGTGGCATTGGCAGGAGGCACACTAACGGATTAGTTTCCATCAGCGTACCTTAAGCTACCCTATCTCCTGCTTTGAGCGACATAATACAGCACCAGATTCATCATCTCGCTGGTGGAATTCCAGCCATAAGTGACTTCGCGAGCCGGTTGACTGGGGTTTTCAGGGTTCTGAGACGTGTTGTCGTAGGTCGCCTCGGCGATAATGGTAGAGCCTTTGGGCAGGTGCAGTAATTCCTTAAATTGGTAGGTCATCTGCCAGTTGTAGTCCCAATCGTTAATTTTCACGAATGGAATCAGTTCACCGTCGGCGGTGATGGCGAAAGCCCGAAAGCTTTTGCCCAAAAAGTGCATGTGCGGCATGACTGAAATAAGCGAGATTTCCTCCTGCGTGGGGCCATAACTCATATAAAAAGTCGGCTTGCTTTCGGCGGGCAGCACGAAAGGTTGATTGGTGATGTCGCTTTCGGTCAAGGTCAGGGTTTTTACCTCACGTTCGACCGAAGCCGAATCAGTTAGATAAAAGCGGACGCCAGACTGGTCCTTTTCGTCAATGGGCGAAGGCGCATAGTGCATGTTCAGCAGTAGATCGGTACCCGCCAGGATACGCTTGGCGGTGCCAGGCGGAAAGTCGATGCGGTCGTTTCCCGGTACCCATCCGTAGAGAAACTCCTCCTCCAGCGGCGTTTTTTGGAATTCGGCCACGCGCGGGTCATCTTCCCGCAGGCCGTCGATGCCGCGCATCGTGCGGGTGGTGTCAGTCATCAGACGGCTGTGGTGCAATACTTTCCTGTTACCGACTTTAAACTCGATGGCTTTGACGTAGACATCTTTTTCAAGATTGGTAGGCACATTGAAGTACCGAAAATCCTCCTGTCCGTTGCCTTTCACCTCGTAAGGCTTCGTCATTATAAATTCCAGCCACGATGCATCCATAAGCGCAGCGGGCGCGGAGACCTGCCGCAAAGGTGGTCCGTCGCTACGGCGCGAAGCTTCGCCAACTCCCTTTCCCGCCTTTCTCCTCGCCACTAGGTGGCCCGCTTCCTCCCTTTTCCCCTCGAAACTTCCCTGCTTCACCCATGCTCCTATCACCGCAATCTCCTCCTCCGTCAATCCGCGTTCGTTAGCGTAGCGCTGAAAGTTTAGGTCGGCGCGGAAAGGTGGCATGTAGCGGCTTTCGGTAACTTTGGCAATGAATTTGGCGCGCTTGGCTACGTTTTCGTAGGTCGTGAGCGCGAAGGGGCCGATACCGCCCGAATGGTGGCACTCGACGCAATTTCTTTCCAGGATAGGCGCAACATCCCCGTAGTAGGTAATTTTTTTTTGGGAAAAACCCCGCGAGGCAATAAGCAGTAAAATTCCGAGAAAACGCAGCTTCATAAATGTGGCCTTCAATTCACCTCTAAGTAAAGCAAAAAGGAGCGGACCTTGCGGCCCGCTCCTGAAAAATGTGCGTAGTATGGCAAAATTGACGGCTAGCGAACTCGGGTTACAATGCGGCAGTTGGCCCCCACGAACTCTTCACAAACGGAAGGGCTCCAGCTCTTGTACACCAAGCCGTTGTCGCCGTAAAGTTTCCAGGTGATCTCGATGTCATCACCGCTCACCGAAATATTCCGGTTGCGGAAAGGAATGTCGCGGTTTCCCAGGAACCGAGAATCGGCCGTCCGGGCTGGATTGGAGGCAAAAACGCTTACCTCTCCCTTGCCGTCGCCGTAGTCGAACTTGGCGTCTTTTAGCAAGTCGTAGACTTTGGCAGCATCGATACTGAAGTTATTCATTTCATACGCTCCGGCGGGCGTGATGGTGGTCAATAACTTGCCATCTCCTCCGTGCGTCGCTACGACCTTGTTTCCGTCCTTGTCCACATACACTTCATCAAGTTTTACGAAGAGCTCGATCTTATCTACTTTCACCTTTTTGTCAAAAGACGACCAGGAAATGGTAGCCGGTACGGGGGCAAAGCCAGGCTTCACCGTTACAAAATCAGTCCCGATTTTCTGCGACTGGGTCTTGGTCAGATCAAAGGGATCTTTCTGGGGCTTCCCGCCCACTACGAAGGTCCCGAAAGCGTTGGCATTCCCTTCGTATGTCACGTTGGGGCTCAAGCTATCGTCTTTACAGGATAGCATCAACCCCATTCCCAGCAAAAGCGACAGGCTGGCAATTCTATTTATTTTTTTCATATCGGTATCCTTTACAATATCTTAGTTGAACTTAAACTTGAGCATATCCCAGAACAGGGCACCCGCCGGGCTATCGAAAGCCGGAGGCGTTTGGGGGGCGTTTTGGTTGAGCGACGTTTCCTGCTGTGGCTGTGGCAGACGCAACGGGAAGTTGCGAATACGCTGTATCGGAATTTGCAGATCGTTGGGATAGCCCGTGCGACGGAACGCGTTATAGATTTCATAGCCATTGCCGAGGTTAGAGAACCAGGCTTGCTTCAATGCCACGTTCAGTTTTTGCGCAACGTTGGGTGCCTCGTCAAATAATTCGAGATACAGGTTCACGTAGGCATCGATGGAAGCCTGGGTGGGGGCTACCGCGTTGGGGTCAGAGGCTAAGCCCAGATTGACCACTTTGGCGATTTGCTCGCGCATAGCCTTCTCGAAGAGTGCCTTGGGATCGCCCGTGACCCCCATCGCCAGGATGGCTTCGATATGATAGTACTTAGTCATCCAGCTCGTGATGATGGGCTGGATGCCGTCGCCCGCGCCTTTTGATCCCGTACCACCCGTTTGAGCGGCTTTGGCGACATCGTAGGAACCGCCCGCCGGGTAAGTGCCCGGAGAAAGCCGAAAGTCCACGTCGGCCGGCAAACCGGAAATATCGCCCCGGTCGCGGCCGAAGAATCCCGCGAGGTACGCTTTATCAGCATCCGTGTAAGGTTTTCCTTTGTCCGTGTACAACGTTTTGATGACCTCGGGATTTAGCACCAAGTAGGCATATTTGCAACCCGACAACTGCGAACAGGGAATCGTCGAGGCGTCGGTAGGATCCTCGGGATTTAGAATTTTACTTGTTTGGCGTCTAAAGTAGAAAGGCGTGCGAGGATCGTCATCACGTAGCATTTCCACGATGGGCTGCTGCAGGAAATAGGTGAAATCACTGTTGGAGGCTACGTAAGCATCACGATACCAGGGATGACGGCCGTCAGGTGCAACCACCTTATTGTATTTAAATACAAAATCGTCGCCCGCCGAGGTAATGTAGTCGCCCTCGTCCAGAATGGCCTGGATCTGCGCTTTCTTGGCGGGAGCATCGACCAAACGGGAGTTGATCAACAGCCGGAGCTTCACCGTTTTTGCCAGTTTACGCCATTTTGGGATGCTATTGGCGCCACCGCCGTAAAAAAGATCACCATTCAAAGGTACTGAAGTGGGCTTGGCAAGGTTTGCTATGGCGTCGTCGCAAAGTTTGATCAACTTAGGATAGATTTCGGAATCCTTATCGAACTTGGGGTTGATGTTTGCCTCGGCATAGCCACCAGCAAATGCTTCCGAATAAGGTACATCGCCGAACATATCCACAAAATTCCCAAAGAAATAGGCCTTCATCACCTGAGCCACGCCCAGGTAATTCGGTACTTGATCTTTTTCAGCGCTAACGATCATCTCTTCCAAATCCTTCATTGGGCCCGAATAAAAATTATTCCAGGTATTGTTATACGAAGTGAAGGAGAGGTCGTAGGTATCGCCGCTCGCCAACCAGCCCATAAAACCGTGGGTGTTGTTGTTGAGCGCTTCGAAGTAATCCACCGAGCTCAACTGAGCGGCGGGCAAGAGCAGGGCGTAATCGGCGCTGGTCGGGTTATTGGGATCGGTATTGACGTCCAGGTCGAAGATGCTGCAACTACCGAGGGACACGAGAAGTCCCAGGGTGAGCAGTCCTTTATAAGTGTTTTTCAGTATGTTCATTTTTTTGGAATATCAGTGTTGGATTGTGAAATGTCCGACTTAGAACGTCAGCACCAGGTTAGCACCCAAGCGACGCGTGGTAGGCTGAGCGCCCAAATCGAAGCCCTGCACGTTGGAATCCGGGAAGGAAGCCAGCGTCTCGGGGTCGAAGTTCAGGCCGGGCAGCATGTTAGGCGCTCTCCACCACAAGTTGCGGCCCGATATGGTAAGGCGGGCGCTGCCGAAGGGAGTCTTACCCAGGAAGCGCTTGGGTACTGCATAACCAAGCGATACCTCCCGCAAGCGGATGGTCGTGGCGTCGTATACATTCACCTCGTCCTGTCCATACGCGCCGAAGCCATTCGAGAAGTGAGAATCGAAAGCGGAGATACCCGTAGTATTTTTGATCGTTTGACCGTCAGCTCCCAGAATAGGCTTGTAATCGGTAGGGCTACCGTACACGCCCGGAATCACCCGCAGACCTTCACGGTCGATGGAGTTGGACAACTGACCGCGTAACAGCAGCGATGCCGCTGTTGAAGACCAGAGGTCGCCACCTTGACGCCAGTCGATCAAAGCATTGACCGAAAATCCTTTCCAGGAGAACGTGTTGGTCCAGCCCAAGGTAAAGTCAGGGTTGGGGTTACCAATAATGTCGGCGGAAGGATTGGCAAAGGGCAATCCCGTCAAT
>JBBSSJ010000226.1:0-7605 GCA_038242095.1 Cytophagales bacterium | reverse complement strand
GGGAGCTGGTTGTCATACTTGATTTCCTCAAAATCCTGGTAGCTAAGCTTATCGTATTTTTGGAAAAGTTCCTGCATCCGCACGCTGCGGTTATTGTCCATCGTTTCGTAGCCCATGGTAGGGTCGAACTGTTTGGCTTTCAGATTGTCGCCCGGCCCGGTGGCGTTGAAGGGCGTGTTGTTGGTATTGAAAAGATAGCCGCTCGCAGAGTTAAGATACTGCGGCAGATCCTGCACCGGATGAAACTGCATCCAGAGCGTGACGGCGGTGTTGCCGGGCAGCGTACCCGACCAGTTATAGCCCGGCTTCCGTAGCGGAATCTTGCCATTGCTAACGTAGAAAATGGTGTCGTGGCGATCGGCATAGACGGTGTTAAAGCCCGGTATGGCCGTCATTTCCATGGCTTTGTAAAATTCCGAAAAATTACGCGCCTTGTTCATGCGGTACCATTGCTCGACGGCCCGGATGTCCTGATTGGCGCCAAAACGCAGCGAAAAGGCACCTTGCTTATTGCGCAGCGTGGCGCTGTACTTGCTCCACAGCACTTCCTTCTTCACCGGAATATTAAATATTCCCAGTTTCACTTTCAATTTTACTTTTCTGGCTTCCAGCTTTTCCCAGCGGCCATCGAAACGGTATTGGTAGGGATCTTTCGGATTGATTTCCAGCTGGTACACGTCGATTTTATCCTGAAAATTAACCGTGTGCGCCCAGCCGAGGTTTCCGTTCGTGCCCAGAAAAACAACGGGCCCTCCCGGAAATAATCCGCCCAGCGTATTCCAGCCCTGCTCGCTGCACAGGTGCGCTTCATACCAGGCCACCGGACCTTCGAGCGGCTGGTGCGAATTGATGGCGAGGTAGGTTTGGCCGTCGGTGGTGCGCGACGAATGAACGGCGAAGGCATTGGACCCGCCCGACTCGAACTGTTTCAGCGTAGCCACTTTTCCGTTGAAGATAAAGGCCAGCACTTTGTCCACGCCCGAGATAATGGACGTCGAGAAAACCATGGAAGTCAGGTACTCTCGGATATTGGCAGGAAATGTACCGCGTACAAGCACTTTCTTCGGATGCTTGGCGGGGTAGGCATTGATACCGCTCAAGTAGCCTTCCAGCAGCGCCACATATTCAGGAGAGAGCGTGGAGAATTTTTCGTCCACTATCTCCCGACAGCGCAGCAGCTGCACGATGTAATCGACCGTGGCGCCTTGCTTTCCTTTTAGCCGGCCCACCCCGCCCTTGCCGGCCAGCAGCGTAAACTGCATGGTGGCAAAGTCGCCTTCGGCGTTGGCCCAAGCCAAACCGTAGGCCACTTCGGGATCAGTTTTGGCAAAAATATGGGGCACGCCGTAGGCATCGCGGGCAATCTTGATGGAGTCGGGTACGATGCTTTGGGCGGCGAGCGAATCGGCCAGGAGCAGGAATAACAGAATTCGGAAGTACATAGGATCAACGGAAAATATAGGGACGAACACCAAAATAAATCACGGCTCCGATCAGGGTGCCCAGCCCGTCGGCTGCCGCATCCCACCAGTCGAAGGTGCGGTCGAAAGGAAGCCATTGTTGGTAGAATTCCAGAAAAATACCAAAGGCGATTCCCAGCGCTATGACCAGCCAGATTTTTTTTGGAAAAAGCAGCAGCCAAAGCGTCGTCCAGCCAACAAACATCCCGATGTGGACGATCTTGTCGAAACCTACCACGGGTGCCGAGGGCAAATCCTTACCCGGCCACGTGCAGGCCAGCACGATGAGGGCGGTCCAGAGCAGGGCAGGCCAAAGGTGGCGGGAGAGGTAGATTAATACCGGTTTCAAAACATTCATCAAAAATTGATTCGTTACTTTTGTCAAAGTACTGCTCTTTACAAATCCAAAACTACCAAGATTCATGAAGAAAATCAGACTGATCGCCTTGCTCATGGTTATTTCGCTCTCCGCCAGCGCCGCTGATACGTTGCGGGTGCTGTCGTTCAATATTCGCTACAATAATGCCGGGGATGGCGTGAACGCCTGGCCACACCGCAAAGATTTGGCGGCTTCGGTTTTCAAAGAAAATGACGTCGATTTTGCGGGTTTGCAAGAAGCGCTCGTTGGTCAGATTAATGACTTGCAGGAACGCCTGCCCGACTACGCCTGGATTGGCGTGGGCCGCGACGATGGTAAGGAGAAGGGCGAATTTTCCCCCATTTTTTACCGCAAAGACCGCTTTGAGGTAGTCAATAGCGGAACCTTCTGGTTATCTAAAACGCCCGAAGTCGTCGCGAGCAAGGACTGGGACGCGGCTATTACCCGCGTCGCCACCTGGGCTAAATTCAAGGAAATCAAGACGGGAAAAGAAATCATGTTCGTCAACACGCACTTTGACCATGTTGGCGAAATCTCACGCCAGGAAAGTGCCAAGGTCATCGCTACCAAGATGACCGAACTCGCCAATGGCCTCCCCACCCTACTCACGGGTGACTTTAATACGCCCCTCAACTCGCCGGGCATCCAGACGATTCTAGCGCTGAAATCGCCTAAGCTGTACAATACCCAAACGCAATCCAAAACGCCACATTTTGGTGGCGAAGCGTCGTTCACCGGTTTCAAGGAATCCGCGCCGCGCCCCTACATCGACTTCGTGTTTGCTACGAAGCATTTCAAGGTGCAAAAACACGGCTTTTTAATTTTGAAAAAAGACGATGTGTACGTATCGGATCACTGGCCGGTGTGGACGAAGATGGTGTGGTAAAGCGTGGGGACGTGCGTTTTGAACGTTGTCAGCGTTGTAAGTCATTTTTAGCGTTCAAATCGCTGTCCCCATAGAAAGCTAAATCCTTATCTTTCAATAGTTTTGTCCAAAAGGCAATTTGTCCGGTATGATAAGAATAATGCTCCACCACGTGAGTAATGATGCCCACCCCGGTGAGGTTGAAGCCCTGGACCACGCGCTCAGCTAGCAGGTTGGCTTCGTCGGCCGCCTCGATCACCACTGCCGCTTCCTGCACGGTAGTTTCAAGTTTTTGCAAGAGTTCTTTTTTTGTAAACCCGCCCGCCGCCGCAAACTCCGCGTCACGTGCCCGGTGATCGGGCTGTTTGCCCAAACCCGAAATGATGTACTGCCTGATGTTGCCGCACAGGTGCAGCATCAGGTTACCCACGCTGTTGGACGAAACGTTGGGCCGCTGCCAAACCTCGGCCTCGCTAAGCAGGTCCAGGCATTGCACGATGCGGGGCGTGTTAAGGTGAAGGTAATGGAGGGACTGTTCTATGAATTCGGTGGTGATTAGGTTTTGCATGATAATTCATTTGTAAAGTGCCTGTTTTCTAAAAAAATTATCTTGTCCGGGATCAATTTTAAAATTGACCCCTTTTCTTACGGGTAATTTTGCAAAAAAGAAATTAAATAATTGCGCATTAAATAAACTGAAAAAGAAAGGAGCAGACCTTAATTGCTATTTAATTAAATGACAAAAAAACAACTATGCGCTATTTAGCCCTTATCGTTGTAGCAGCTCTATTCTGTTGTAGCCAGCAACCACTTAAACCACCCGTCAAGCCGCCATCGCCCCAAATTCAGCAAAGTTCAATTGCCTGGGATCAAAACACCCTGCGCAAAGTATCTACGGGTAGCGGTGCTAGATACAGCGGCTACGCCCGGCTGGTGCAGCTGGCCGATAAATCGTTGCTGGCCGTGTACGAGGACGATGGGTCCGTAGTGGTGGTCAACAGCAGAGATTGGGGCAACACATGGTCGGCGCCCATCATTGTGGCGGCCCGGCAGGAAGGCATCAATATGGCCGTACCGGACGTTCTCGATTTGGCCGATCATTCCATCCTGGTGTGCTACAATCCCCGGCCTTACCTCATCGACCCGTCTCGCAAATTCGGTATACGTACCAAAAAAAGTACCGATGGCGGCAAAACCTGGCTAAAGGAGCGTCTGCTGTACGAAGCAGGCTATACCTTTGACAATGGCTGCTGGGAACCCTCGGCGCTGCACCTTCCCGACGGAGAAATCCTGCTTTTCTTCGCCAATGAGGGAGTTTACACCAATTCTAACGAACAGAACATTTCCATGCTCCGCTCCACCGACAACGGCCTGACCTGGTCAAAGGAACCGCAAATCGTCAGCTTTCGGGCCGATAGCCGCGACGGAATGCCCGCGCCGCTGTTACTCCGAAATGGTCGGGATTTGGTCTTTGCCATCGAGGACAACGGACTCCGCAATTTCAAACCCATTATCACCCATTCCACTTTGTCCCAGCGTTTTTCAACCGCCGTATCAGGCAATAGCCCCGAACGTCGGTACGCTTTGGCCGATCCGCTTCCCGACGAAACGTACGCTGGGGCACCTTATCTACGCCAATTGCCCACCGGCGAAACGTTGCTTTCGTACCAGGGAACGGAAGGGCGAATCAACCAAACAGGCAATGCCGAAATGAAGGTGGTCATCGGGAATAAGCAGGCGCAAAATTTTGGAAACAGCAGCACCCCGTTTGCAATTCCTGCCGACAAGTCGGGCTTGTGGAATAGCTTGAGCGTGCTGGCTGATTCGAGTATCGTGGCCCGGACCAGCACCAACGCCTATTCCGATAACGGCTCGGTGGAAGTTTGGATGATCAAAGGGCGGCTCAAACCTTAACGATGAAGAAACCCTGTTCTACCCCCGCACCAATACCGCCCGCCGTTTCAACAGCAGCCTTTGCCCCAAAATCAGCCCCGCGCCCGCTACGGCGCAACCGGCCATAACGCCCGTCATGGGTAGGGCGGTACGGTTGTGCAGGATGCTGATGGCCCCCGAGGCCAAGGCACCGAACATCATCTGGGTGAAGCCAATGAGGGCCGAGGCGCTGCCCGCATTCTGGGCGAAGGGAGCGAGGGCCAGCGCCGTGGTGTTGGGCCCAAGCAAGCCACTGACGAACAGGAACATGAAAAGCACCACCAGCATGAGGTAGGGCGATAGGCCCGGCATGGTGGCGGCCAAAACCAGCAGCACGCCCAGCGCGGCCGTGATAAGCGAAGACACTTCGGCTATGCGGAGACTGTCGGTGTTGCGCAGCAGCAACCGGTTAAGTTGACTGCCGCCGATGTAGCCGATTGAATTAAAGCTAAGGAGCAGACCGTATTGGGTTTGGGAAAAATTAAACTTCTCCATGTACACGAAGGGTGAGCCGCTGATATAGGCGAACAAACTCCCCAGCGTGAAGCCGCCCGCCAGGCCGTACACGATAAAAGCCGGTTTCTTTACGACCACCCAGTATCGCTTGAGGACTGCCGGGGGCGTGAGCAATACGCTGCGGTCGGGACCGCGGCTTTCGGGCAGCAGCAGTAGCACGCCCGCGAGCATCGCAACGCTGATGACGGCCAATGTTACGAAAATTGCCCGCCAGCCGAGCGCCGTCACCATCCAGCCACCGACGCTGGGCGCGATAAGTGGCGCAACCCCCATGATGAGCATTAGCGTAGCGATGACTTTGGCAATATCATGGGGTGGAAAAAGGTCGCGCACGACGGCCCGACCAGCCACCATGCCCGCGCAACTACCGATGGCCAGCAGCCCGCGCAAACCTACGAGCCAGTGAATGGTGGGCGCAAAAGCACAGCAAATCGCCGCGACCGTATACAGGCAAAGCCCGAAAATCAGCGGCTTGCGCCGACCAAAGCGATCGACGATGGGACCGTACAAGAGCTGCCCGACGCTGATGCCGACAAAGTAGCTCGTGAGCGAATACCCGACTGCGGCAATGGACGTATGCAGGTCGGCGGCAATTTCGGGGAAACCCGGCAGGTACATGTCGATACTGAAAGGTCCTAAGGCGGAAAGTACCCCGAGCAACACGACGATTTTATTCAACTCCTTCTTTTCCATGGTATTCAGCGCAGCAAAAAACAGGCCGCAAAGATAAAGCTTTCAAACAGCCCCAAAAATTACCATCCAGCGAACATTTGGTATTTTTTCAATATTGTCCCTAAACAAATCCCCCTGGTAAACCTGTTCCTTGGAAGGGTAAATGGCAAAATCAAAAGCCATTAAATGAACATAATGCCCGAATATCAAGTAGTGAATAGCGTGCGGTAATATTCAATCACCCACAACTGCCCCAAACCGCTAAACCCGTAAATTAAACGATTACACAAACAAACACCCTATGACTGCTACCTGGAACAACCAAACCATCGCCGAAAGCAACGACACTATCGTCGTCGAGAATAACCATTATTTCCCCATCGAATCGATAACCAACAAATTTTTGAAAGAATCCGGCACCCATTCGGTTTGCCCGTGGAAGGGAACCGCTTCGTATTACAGTCTTGAAGTAGACGGCAAAACCAACAAAGACGCCGCCTGGTACTACCCCGACGCCAAGGAAAAAGCGAAAAATATCGAGGGCTACGTGGCCTTTTGGAAGGGCGTCGAAGTGAAGTAGGTATCTTCGCGGCATGACCCGACTCCGCCCCTACGTCTTTTGGCCGCCTTTTCTGGTACTCATCGCCGTTTGTGGGTTCAGCCTGCTGGACCCGCTGGCAATGATTTCCGTCATTGCCGACCTCAACTCGGCGATGATGGGTACCTTCGGCTGGCTTTTTTCGGTGGGTGCGCTGGTGTTTTTCCTGCTTTGCCTGGTCGTGTATTTTTCGCCGCTGGCAAAAGTGCGCATTGGCGGTCGGGCGGCGGTACCGCTACTCAACAAGTGGCGGTGGTTCAGCATTACGCTTTGCACCACGATTGCCACGGGAATTCTGTTCTGGGGTACCGCCGAGCCGCTTTTTCACCTTCACGCGCCGCCGCCAAGTTTTGGGATTACGCCCAATAGCCGCGAGGCGGCGACCTTCGCCGTGTCGACCATGTATATGCACTGGTCACTGATTCCTTACGGCATTTACACGCTGGCCGGGCTGATGTTCGCGCTTTGCTACCACAACCTGAAGCAGCCATTCAGTCTGGGTTCGATGCTTTACCCAATTTTTGGGAATAAAGTCCACCGCTCCGTCGATACCGGGATCGACGCCCTGTGCTTGTTTTGCCTGGTGGCCGGGATGGCGGCCTCGCTGGGCGCGGGCATTCTGATTATTTCGGGCGGCTTGCAACAGCTGGCGGGTGTGCCCTACAGCATCCTGACGATGGGTGCGGTGGCGCTGGCGATCGTGGGGGCTTTCGTAGCTTCGGCGGCGAGCGGTCTGCTGCGCGGAATTCGCATTTTGTCCGAGATCAACGTCAGCATTTTCATCGCGCTGGGCGTCTTCATGTTCGTCGTCGGGCCAACGGTCTACCTTTTTACTTTCGGACTGGAAGCCTTCGTGGAGTTCCTGACGCATTTTTTCCAGCGGAGCCTGATCGGTACCATCACGACCGACACCGAATGGGCCAAGAGCTGGACGATATTCAACTGGACCAACTGGCTGGCCTGGACGCCCATTACGGCATTATTTTTGGGGCGAATCGCGATTGGATACACCGTGCGGCAGTTCATTGTATTCAATCTCTTCCTACCCGCACTCTTCGCCTGCGTCTGGATCATGGTTTTCAGCGTAAGCGCCATTCACTTCGATTTTCAATCGCCTGATTCACCACTCTATACCGTATTGAATCAGGAAGGCGGCGCCAGTCGCGTCATCTTCACGATCCTC
>JBBSSJ010000225.1:0-7613 GCA_038242095.1 Cytophagales bacterium | reverse complement strand
AGGTTGCTTGTTGGCATCCCATTTGAAAAAAGCGTGCAAATCCCGCACCGATTTGATGGGTAGCCGGTGGAGCGTCTGGCTGCTTGCGCTGCCGTTGGCCAGCAGGAGCAAGAAAAGGATTCGGGAACAGTTAGCTTTCATGTTTGTAAATGGTTTGGTAAAGGCAAAAGGGGGTGAAATATCTGGCTTAACGGCAGTTTAAACTCAGCAGACTAAACTCGTTATTAGCGTCCAAGCTAAACAGGGTGATGGCTGAATTTTCCTGAACAATTTTCCGGTAATTCTTCAAGGGCATGCCTAACTTCCAGGTCATGTAAAAACGGTTCACGGCATTGTGGGCCACCACCAGGATGGTTCCATCAGAGTGCTTTTTTAGCATTTGCCGAAAAAAATCATCCACCCGGTCGACTACCTGCCGGGCCGTTTCACCCGTACCACCGGCCCGGGTATGGTCGGGCTTCTCGCACCAGTCGTGCCACAGGTCGGCATTTTCAGCGATAAATTCCTCTTTGGTTTTGCCTTCCCATTGCCCGAAACTCGCTTCCGTCAGCCGATGGTCGGTAATTACCTCATTATCCGCTGAGGCAAGCTGCGCCGTTTGAAATGCTCGCTGCAGGGGCGACGAATAAACGGCATCGAACGAAAGATCCGTCAGAGCGGTGGCAGCCTGATGGGCCTGCTGCAACCCTTTCTCCGTCAATCCAATATCAGTGGCACCGCAGTAGCGGTTCCCATCGGCATTCCAGGTGGTTTCCCCGTGCCGGAGCAAATAGACCGTGAGCATATGTGTGTTGTTTTATTGGATAAATCCTTTTTCCCGCAGGCTTTGCAGGAAGGCCCCGTAGTGCCGATCATAAATGGCTACCAGGTTCGAAGATGGCCGCACTACCCGCTCAATCCGGGTCATGGCCTGGGCCGCTTCCATCAGCGAACGGAAATGCGTCCGGGAGGCCGCCAGGATAGCCGCCCCCACCGCCCCGGTAACCTGCGTGCCTTTGTAAATAGGTCGATTCAGAACATTGCTGCGGATGGTCAGCCACACATCGCTGTTGCTGCCCCCCCCGGCGGTGTAAACGGCACTTACCCGTTCGCCCGACAGTTCTTCGATCAGTTCGTAGGCGTAGCGTTCAACGTAGGCCACGCCTTCCATATTGGCCGTAAATAGTTCCGCTTCCGAAAGACCCTCCGGCGCGAACCCACGGGCGGTGGCGGAGATGAACGGAAACCGCTCCCCCTCCCGGCGGAGCGGGTAGGCGATGTGAGGCGTCGGCATCAGGGCCGCAGCCGCCTTGCTGAGTTCGGCAATCCGGTTTTCGAACCCGGCCGTCACCCAGTCGGCCCCGATGTTACCGGCTCCGCCCGGCATCCAGTAGCCTTCCGGGTGGCGGTGGCTGTAGATCCTCCCTTCCGGGTCTTTCAGTTCCCGGGTCGTGACTCCCTTGACCACCAGGGTCGTGCCGATGGTCGTGTTCCAATCGCCGGGCCGCACGGCCCCGGAGGCAATCTGGGAAGCGCAGCCATCGGTCATCCCCGCCACAACGGTTAATTGAGGCAATCCCAACTGTTGGGCCAGTTGGAGCCGTAGGGTTCCGATGGGTTCACCCGACGCGACCACGTCCTGCATCCATTCCCGTTTCAGGGGCAAATTCTCAAAAAGATAGGCGGGCCAGCACTTGTCATTTACGTCGTAGCCGGATTTTAAGGCATTCGTGTAGTCGGTGGTGCGGAAGTTGCCCGAAAGCTGGCCCGTGATGTAATCGGCGGCATGAACCCAGGTGTGTAGCCGGGTAGTCTGCTCAGGAAAACGACGGACAAACCAAACCATTTTCGACAGTCCGCTGGAAGCGTTGAAGCCCGTGTATCCTTCGGGATGAACCTTTCGAGCTACCGCCTGACAGTGTTCGCCTTCGGCAGCCGGGCGCGTATCGCTGTACATCAGTGCGTTGTGGAGCGGCCGGTTCTGTGCGTCGAGCGGAATGACCGTTCCCGAGGTCGACGTTACCGCCACCGACTTAACATCTTGTACATTCACCGTCTTATCCAGTGAAGTGGTCAGCCGTCCCAGGCAACGCAGACAGGCCGCCCACCATTGTTCGGGATCCTGTTCCTGACGTGACTGCTCGGTCAACGGAAAATCCTCCTCCTGACTGCCCCACGCCGTTCCTGCGTCATCCAGCAAAAAGACCCGGACGCCCTGGGTTCCCACGTCGATACCGATGAAATACGCAGCCATTAGTCGATTGATTTAAAAGCGAGCCGGGCTTTCTTCCACTCGCTGTACCGTAGTTCGATACCAGGGTCGTCCTGGGGTTTGGTCGTTTCCAGCGCAGGCTGTTCAATACCGGGCAGTCCTAGTGCGTCGTTGCAAAGGGCCACACCGCCCAGCACGGAGGCCTGTCGGTAGGTACTGCGGATGATGACAGTCTTCCGGGTTAGATTGGCGATGAATTGCCGCAGGGTCTGGCTTTCCACTCCGCCCCCGCAGGCCAATATGTAGTCCGGCGAATGCGGTGAGACCTCACACAGGCTTTTGTAATTCTCAAAAATGCTGCATGCGATGTCCCAAATTGTGGCGTGGGCGAAGTCGCTGCGGCTCAACTGGTGCGAAACGGGGGTGCTGAATAGAAACCCGCCCCGGATCAGGGGGGATTTTTCATCGGCTACCAGCGAACCCAGGGCGGCAACGCAGGTGGAGTCCACACAAGCCGTGACCTCCTGCTCGATGACTTCGTAACCTTCGTTGGGATAAAAAATTTCTTTCAGCCGCTGGTAATTCAGGCCCGTTACCCCCGCGTTGGCTTCCAGGATAAACTGATTGTCATCAATGTGCCGACTGGTCCAGGTGCGCTGTTGCTCGTCGACGACGTAATGATCGACTAATTTGACAATGGGTGTCGTCGTACCCGACACGATGACCAGATCATTGATCGAAGGCTGCATGCTTCGAATGGCCAATTGGGTGTCGGCCCCGCCCACCACGACACTGGCACCGGGCGAGATATCCAGTTCCTGCGACGCGGAAGACTGCAAAGGTCCCAAAACTGCCCCCGCCGACTGCAAAGGCGGCAATATAGCCGGATCCATCGCGAAAAGGCTGCATAACTCCGGCGACCACTGGCCGCCGGCCACATCGTAAAACAGCGTTTCCGATGCCTGCGAATGCTCGTAGCGGGCCACGCCACTCAACCGGTACTGCACCCAGTCGCTGATGCTCAGAAAGGTGGCGAATCGGCTCCAAATATCCGGGCGACGCTGCCGCAGGCCGACCAGTTTCAGGGCGGAGAAAAGCGAGGTCGGGTACCGCCCGGTTAGGTCGTACACCCGGCTTCTGTCGGTCAGCATGGATTCCCACTCGCGGCCCCGGTGGTCGATGTTCGGCATCCCGATCAGGGATTCGCCCTGCTTACCAATCGCCACAATGCCTTCGCGCTGACTGGTAGCCGTCACCGCCCGGATGGTAACGGATCCGCTGTCGGCCAGGGCCGTTTGGGCCAGCCGCAGGATTTGCTGCCAGAGTTGATCGGGATCGAAATAAATGGACTCCGGGTAAAGGTCGTCCCGTTTGTATTGCACGTCTTCGCGGGCAACGCCCAGCAACGTGCCGTCCGGCCGCGCGACGGCCACCCGCACGTTTCCCGTGCCTACGTCAATAATCAGATAAGCGTCTTGTGAAGTCATGCCGGAACTAGTTTAAATCTTATTTGGAACCTGCACCGCCGGGTTCACCAATTGTCGGATGTCTTTCTTATCCTTGATAAAATAGCTAATCAAGGCCCGGTTCAGAATGTCGGCGTGGTGGTCCTCCACTTCAAACGTTGCCCCGGCAATGTGGGGGGTGGCCAGCACGTCCTCACGGTGAATGAGCCGGTAGTCGAGGGCGTCGGGCGGCTCATGGTCGAACACGTCCAGGATGGCCCCCCGGATCTGCTTCCGTTCCAGCACGTCGAGCAGATCTTCACGATTGACAACCGACGCGCGAGCCGTATTCACAAAAATAGCATCCGGCTTCATCAGGTTCAGCAGCCTTCGGTCAATCATCCCGTTAGTCTGTTCGTTTACCGGCAGGTGAATGGAGACGACATCGCTGGTTTTGAAGACCTCTTCCAGTCCCACTTTTTGGTAATACGCATCCTGATCGGTATAAAAGGGATCGTAGTACTGGATGCGCGTCGGAAAGTGGCGGATGAGCCCGGCGATGGCCTGACCGACGGCTCCGAAACCCACCATGCCGATGGTTTTTCCCGCCACTTCGTTTCCCTTGAATTGCAGGTAAGAAGCGTGTGCCCCGGCCTCCCAGCTTTCACCTTCCAACCAGCGGATGCTGGCCAGCGAGTGCCGCAGCATCGTAATCAGATTGGCAATGAAGAGTTCGGCCACAGCCTGCGCGTTACGGGCCGGCGTATTGAAAACGGGAATTCCTTTTTCGGTAGCGGTGGCCACGGCCACGTTGGAGGGGGTACCCCGGCACACGCCGATGAACCGCAGTTTGGGGAATGTTTCAATGACCTTCGCCGTAACAGCGTCGTGTTCCGTAATCAGGGCATCGGCCTTGGTTTCCTGTATCAACTCGATCAGTTCCTGCTCGGTGTAGGCCCGTTCCTGTAATTTCCAGGGCCGGTAAAGCACTTCGCCGAACTTCTGGCTCAATTCATCCCGGGCTGTTTGGTGGTAAGGTGCCGTAATCAGTAATCGCATAATATGTTTAATGTCAGCAAGTTGTTAAATATATTATCAAACTCAGAGCGTCGGAGATGTCAACGATTTATTGAAGGCCGCTGCCGAATCAGGGGGTAACGTTATCAGTCGGGTCAAAAGGGCACTGACAAAGTACAAGCCGGCGAGAATCCAGACGACCCCTTCATTCCCCAGGGTTCCGATGAAAATGCCCACAATGGCGGGGCCGACGAATACCGGCAATCCGGCCCCCAGATTCAAGATGGCCATTGCCGCCCCCTTGTCTTCCTTCACCAGTGAGGGGACTAACGCCGAGAGAGGGACATATCCAGCCAGCAACGCCCCCCAAAGCACCCCGCAAAGCGTAACCATAGCGTAGCTCCCGTCAAACCAGGCGGGTGAATAAAAAAACAGCAGCGTCGACAGCCCACAGCCAACACCCCCGAACCACGTGATGGTATTGCGCCAGCCAAGGCGGTCGCCCACGAAACCAAAAATGAGGTTGACTATAATGTTGCTGGTGAATATGGTACCCCAGATTTGCAACCACTGGACGGTCGTGAAGCCGTAGTCGGCCAGGTAAATGGGCAGGAACACCGGAAAGGCGAATTGTGCCGTGGTGTTAATGATACGAACGATTCCGCCAATCAGCACCTTAGGCTCTTTCTGCACGATGGTCAGCCCGTTGAGTAGTTCTTTGGTTTTGATGCCGGCCACAGCAGCCGACGGTTTGAACGAATCGCGGTTGAGTACCAAGGCGAAGAAAGCCCCCAACGCCACCCAGAAAATGGATGACCACAGGGTATTCTGATAGCCCAGCCGGTCAATCGCCCAGCTCGAATACCAAGCCCCGAACACGTTCAGACCACCCGTAAAAACAAACCAGAACCAGCCCACCGCCCGGCCCAGCTTATCCTGCGGGGTCCGGTAGGTAACCCAGACCAAAAAGGAGTATGCGAACAGCGGGTAGCCGAATCCCCGGATGGCATAGGTCAGCAGCATGACCGGGAAATTCAGTTGCCCCATGCCGTAGCCCACGAATCCCACCGTGCCGAGAATGTACAACAACAGTCCGGCCACCATCGCCTTACGCGGACCGTAGCCCTCCGCCAGCACCCCCGAAAACCACGATGAAATGGCAATCGTAACGCCATAGACCGTAAACAGAAGCGCGGACTGCTGAATGCTCATGCCGTGTTCGAGCAGGTAAGGACTGAGCCAGCCCTGCTCGACCCCATCGCCCATCATGAAAATGAGGATGCCCAGGTAACCCCAGGCCAGCGGTTTGGGCAAGCCGACTTTATCGAATAGAGAGGCTGACTGCATGATCAATTCAGGTCTAAGAGTGATTGTCTAATGAATTCCACAGGGGATATCTGATCAAAAGAAGGAGTAACGAACGCCGAACTGAATCCGCCAGGGTGTGCCGCCGATGGGACGCGCGGAGATGTTCTGGACCGAATAGCCGTATTCCTGGGTCTTCTGGTTAAAGGCATTAATATTCAATAAGTTTGTATTGCCCCGATTATAACTGCGCCCCCAATCTTTGTTGATGAGATTTAGGAAATTGAAAAAATCAGCCGAAAAATCCAGGCTCTGATTCTTCAGTGTACGAATGGACTTGGTTAGCCGCAAATCCAAGGTGGTATAGAATGGATTGATACCACCGTTGCGTTCGGCCACCTTTCCGAAGTTGGATGTCAGGTAATCCTTGATGCTTTGATCGGTATCGGGATTGTCCAGCAGGCTTTGGATGCCTTTCGCAATGGCGGCCGGGGTTTTTGGGTTGCTTGGATCGTAGACGTACGCCAGGTCGTTGGTCAACACGAAATCACCGTTGAGACTGGTGCTCCCGCCCACCTTAAAATTATACCGGCTGCCGCCAATGCCGATCAGCGTGGCCCCCAACTGAAAGCCCTTCACCGAGGGGCTGGCGCCGTTGACCACCAGCTTATTTCTGAAATGCTCATCGGAATATCCGTAGTTGAGCTGGCGCGGGTCGTCTTTAACCGGCAGACCCGTCGATGTGTTAGCCACGCAGCAATTATAGGAGGAGTTGTCCTTGGTTGAATTAATGGTGTAGCTGGCGTTCACGTACCCGTCCGTCCCCACTTTGACACTGGCGTCGGCCACAAACGTCATTTGGTTAGAGATGCCCGCCGGCACCAATTCCAGCACGCGGCCGATTTTCGTGTCTTTTCGGGAATTGAGCCAGTCGGTGACCCCTTTGGAAGAAATCGTCGAGGCAGGCACATAAACCCCCCGGTTGTCTTCGTTGGCTAACCGAAAATAGGGTTCATCGACCAGATTCCGGTCCAGGTACACATAGTTGTTAGTGATCCTGGCAATGATGGCATTCACCCCAACGCGCACCCTATCGCCGAAAAAGTGGTTGAAATTGACATTGGCCTTCAGGGCAGTCGGCACTTGGAAGGTGGAACTGACGGCATTGATAGTTGAAACATAACTGCCTCCCTGCGGAATGCCGGGAACGGTCGATACGTCCTGTCGGTAAGCGGGAAAATCCGGGCGGGGCACGGCTGCGCCAGTCACATCGATGGAGCCGACCAGCTTGCCGCTGTTCTGGATGTTGTTCACATGAGCGTAGTAAGGCGTCTGGGAGGCGAACACCCCTCCTCCGATCTTTAATATATTTTTTCGCTTTCCCCCGATGTCCCAGGTTGCCTGTAACCGGGGCTGAATATTGTTCCAGTCCTGAGGTTTCACATCGGTGCGCACTCCCAGCGACTTGTCCACCGATGCATTGTAGTCACCGTTGGTCAAAAAGGCTGTGGCGTCATAGCGTATACCGAAAACCAGGTTGACAGAAGGGAAGGGGTTATAATCCGCCTGGGCAAAGGCTGAAATGTCCAGAACAGTCTGCTTGACTATGGGAGCCCCGTTGAGCGGTACCTCCCTGGCGTAGCGATAGGGATTCT
>JBBSSJ010000224.1:0-7688 GCA_038242095.1 Cytophagales bacterium | reverse complement strand
TTCTTCGCCAGCCTAACCGCTCCCATAATCATCACTGCAAATAATATCAGCCCTACCACGCCCCAAACCCACTGCACGGCACTTTTCAATACCACCAGAAACACAATGGCGAATAAAAAAACCGTTGCCACTTCGTTCCAGAGCCTGAGTTGCAGAGAGGAAAATCGAAAGCGTTCTTCCTTTATTTCGTAAAGTAGTTTCCGGGTGTAGAGGTGATAGACCACCAATCCAGCCACAAAACCCAGCTTGATTTGCATCCAGCCCTGGCTTAGCCACTCGGGCGTGATGTACAGCATCGTAAAGCCCGTTATTAGTGTCAACCACATCGCGGGTACCATAATTGCCCGAAACAGCAGTCCTTCCATCTTGGCAAACTGCCGGAACAAAATACCCCGCTCCGGTTCGGGCTTGTCGCTGGCCTCGGTGTGGTACACAAACAGGCGCGGCATATAAAACAAACCCGCAAACCAGCTAACGATGAAGATGATATGGAGGGATTTGACGTAAAGGTACATGGAAGGCGGTATGATTATTTTTCGATTTACAAAATTACCACGAATAACGCTGACAGTGTTGAAGAACAGGTACTATGAATAACGAAACTGGCACCACCACTCCCCTTCTCCCATCACCCGTTCCCCCTTTCAACCGTTATTCGTACCAAACAATTACCTCCTCGCTATCCTTTCGTTTGAGGTCAGGGACTGTGGCGTCCGCAGCGGCGTAGCCGACGGGGATAAGCAGAAAGGGCCTTTCGTTGGCGGGGCGCCGCAATAGTCTGGTCAGGAAATCCATCGGGCTGGGTGTGTACATAAGCGCCACCAGCCCGGCCTGATGGATGGCCGTCAGCAGGAAACCGCAGGCGATGCCCACCGATTCGTTGACATAGTAGTGGGTTTGCTTTTCACCTTCCTCTCCCACTCCATAGATTTGCCGAAACACGATGATGAGCCAAGGGGCGGTTTCCAGAAACGGTTTGTGCCAGTCGGTACCGAAAGGCTGCAGGTCTTTGAGCCAAGTATCGCTCATGCGGCCGTGGTAGCTGCGGTACTCCTCTTCCTCGGCCGCTACTCTTATCTTGCTTTTTATCGCAGGATCGCTCACCGCACAAAATGTCCACGGCTGCTTGTGCGCACCTGAAGGTGCGGTAGAAGCCGCCATGATGATCTGCTCGATTACTTCTTTGGGGACTGGCTGGCCAGAAAAGAAGCGCAGCGAGCGCCGGGTTTCCAGAAATTCGCGGTAGGCACGGATGTTCAGAATCTGATTTTTGGCATCGTACGGAGAAGTGGCTGGATAAGGAACGTGGTGGCTTTTCGGCATTTTTTAGCGTACTACATTGTTGGGAATAAACTTAAATATACATCGTCCGCACCGAAAGCATGGCTTCGTTTCTTACTTTCTTATCCTTTTACTCACTCGTACCAACCGAATACTAATTTAGTGACGACTTACTATTGTGACACAGAAATAATGTACTTTCTTTGTGTTCATCAATCACGTATTAAATTCATCGATTATGAAAAAATTACTTTCCTCTCTATTTCTTGTGGCGCTACTGGCCTTTTCCGCCCAAAATGTAATGGCGCAGTATGCTCAGGGTGATAAACTTCTGAATGTGGGGATTGGCTTAGGAGGTTACTATAACTATGGTGGCTACTATGGCGGTTTGTATGGCGGTGGTGGTGGAGTTACTCTCGGAGGCTCGTTCGAATATGGTTTTACTGATCAAATTAGTGCTGGCGCACAAATTGATTTTTATTCGAGAAACTATGGTGGTGGGGGCAGAGTCACAACCATACCCATAGCGTTACGTGGCTCCTACCACTTTAATGAACTTTTGAATTTGAACAATGATAAAATAGACCTGTATGGAGGGCTTCAATTAGGCTACTTTTTAGAAAGTAACAACTTTGGTGATTCTAGAAGTGGGAGAGGACTTTTCGGCGTCCATATAGGTGGCAAATACTACTTCCAGCCAAACCTGGGCGCATTCGCCGAGGTAGGTTACGGAGTAACTGGCCTGAAACTAGGCGTCGCCTTCAAGTTCTGATTCCAGAAAAAACAACAAACTTAGTAAGCGTCGCTATGATATTAGCGGCGCTTTTTTACATTTAGGGATGAGAGGAAAAGTATCATTCAATTTTTTCTAGTCTAAGTTCTGTTTCGTGATGAGAAAAATCTTTTTGCTTCTGTTGTTGGTGAATGTTCTGGGGGCTTGCCAGAAAAAACAATACGCTACTTTCGACTATCCGACCAGCCACTTTACTTATCATCACAACGAACCTGTTCCGATGCCCCGCAGTGAGCGTACTGCCCCGATAGCCCCCGTCACAATACCCTCCCAACAAGGCGAATCAACTAATCCTCCGTCCTCTGCCGATCGTACAACTGCGGTGTCCAGAATCGAATCCACTATTGAAAAGGAAAAAATCCAAACCAAAATACCACGACGGACCAACCACAAGGTCAAAATTTCGCAAAAAAAGACGATGAACGAAGCTACCAAAATCAAAAATCCGGCTGCAACTTCACTTATTTTAAGTGTTGTCGGGCTGGTGGTGTCCCTACTTTCGGTTTCTGTAACGGCACCGATCTGGATATTTGCAATGGGCACGCTAATGGGAGCAGCCGGTTTGGTACTGGGCATTTCTGCCTTGCGCCGTATCAAGAACCAGACCCTGCCTGCCTCCAGCAAAGGCATGGCGATCGCCGGACTGATCTTGGGAGCATTAACCACCCTGGCCGGCCTGGCCATTCTTTACACTTTCGCAGTGGTTGCCACGTATGGCATTTAGCGTTTAACGCTTAGAGGGCGGACTTTTCTCAGGCCCCCCATTTATCGAGTTGCTTTATCAGCACTGCCAAATCCTTGGGATAGGGCGCTTCGGCCCGTACGGGTTCACCGTTCATCAGGGCAAACGATAGCGAATGGGCGTGCAACGCCACGCGCTGAATTAGCGGCTGCTCCTCGGTGCCTTGCTTGAGGTTGAATTTTCTTTTGATTTTTGAGAGAAAAACCGGCCCGCCACCGTATTGGGGGTCGCTCACGATGGGCGCTTTGAGGCACGACAGGTGAATACGGATCTGGTGCATTCGGCCCGTGATCGGGATGCACTCCACCAGCGTGTAGCCTCGGTAGACTTTCAGCGTATTAAAGATCGTCTCGGCAATTTTACCCTTCTGGCGGTCGATCGTGACGGCCGTCCCGTTTTTGAGTTGCAGGATCGGCAGGTACACCGACACCCCATCGAAATCGTGGATGCCGTTGCTGACGGCGTGGTAGCGCTTGGTCACCTCGCGGGCCTCGAACTGCATCGCCAGATGCCGGTACGCCTCGCGGTGCTTGGCGAAGGCCAGCGCGCCCGAGGTCTCCTTGTCGAGGCGGTGCGCGGCCATAAGATCGGGATTATACTCACGGGCGAGCCGTAGTAAGCTGTCGCCGCGGTCGGCGATGCGCTCATCGAGCGTAGCAAGATTATGTGGCTTGTTGACGACCACAAAATCGTCGTCTTCAAAAAGGATCAGGTCGGGGAAATCGTATTTCATGGCGGGGTGGTTTTTGGGGCAAAGTTCGGGAAATTTAACCGCAAAGGCGTGAGGGCGGAAGGATTCTCTCGCAAAAGCCCTCGCGTCTTTGCAATTAAAAAAAACATCATCGCTGCTTTCATTAATAAAACCAGACATTTATGAAAGCCTTCACCCGCCTCATCTTCCTGCTCCCACTCCTGTTACTCGAAGCCAGCCAACCCGCGCGGCCGTACACAACCTGGGCCACCTACCGCGCCGATGCCGCCAGCACGGCCTATTCGGCGCTGGAGCAGATCAATCTTGAAAACATAAACAGCCTGGAAGTAGCCTGGACCTACCGCACCGGCGACGCGCGGGAGGGCAACCGCTCGTCTATCCAGTGCAACCCCATCGTGGCCGACGGCCGAATGTACGTCAGCTCGCCCCAACTAAAACTCATGGCCCTCGACCCCACGACCGGGCGGGAACTCTGGCGCTTCGACCCCTTCGCGGGCCAAACCGCCACGGGCACCAACCGGGGCGTGGTGTACTGGGCGCGCGGCGCCGACAAGCGCGTGTATTTTTCCGCCGGACCGTACCTTTATGCTTTGAATGCCGCCAATGGCGCTTTGATCAAAGGTTTTGGCAAGAATGGCCGGATAGATTTGCGCGAGGGCCTGGGCCGCAACGCCGAAAAACTTACCGTTTGGGCCTCCTCGCCGGGTATTGTTTTTCAGGATTTGCTGATTCAGGGTACCGCCCTCACCGAAGGCTACGACGCTGCTCCCGGCTTCGTGCGGGCCTACGACCTCAAAACCGGCGCGATCGCCTGGACTTTCCGCACCATTCCGCAACCCGGCGAGTTTGGTCACGATACCTGGCCACAGGAGGCGCATCAGGAAGTCGGCGGAGCCAATTCGTGGGCGGGGCTGTGCCTCGATGAGGAGCGCGGCATCGTCTATGTGCCCACGGGTTCGGCGGCTTTCGACTTTTATGGTGGCAACCGCGCGGGCCAAAATCTGTTTGCCAATTGTCTGCTGGCGTTGGACGCCAAAACCGGCGAGCGCATCTGGCACTACCAACTCGTCCACCACGACCTGTGGGACTACGACCTGCCTGCCCCGCCCACGCTCGTGACGCTAAAACAAAATGGCAAAACCATCGACGCCGTGGCCCAAACGACCAAAATGGGCATGGTCTTCGTCTTCGACCGCGTGACGGGCGAGCCCGTTTTTCCAATCGAAGAGCGGCCCGTTCCGCAGTCGGCCTTGCTGGGCGAAGCCACCGCGCCTACGCAGCCGTTCCCCACCAAGCCCAAGCCTTTCGTGCGCCACACCTTCGGCCGCGCCGACATTTCGGACGTAACGCCGGGCTCTACGGAATTCCTCACCAATTTCATCAAAGAAGCCACGCTGGGCGACATCTACACACCGCCCAGCGTGGCGGGCGTCGTGCAGTTTCCCGGTACGCGCGGCGGGGCCGAGTGGGGCGGTCCATCGTTCGATCCCGCGACGGGCATTATGTACCTCAACGCCAACGAAGTACCGCTTATGGTCAAGATGAAGTTATTGGAAAAAGAGAAAGGCAACGCCACACTGGCCGATCGGGGCGGTGAACTCTACGCCCTCAATGGTTGCTCAGGCTGCCACGGAGCCGACCGCGCGGGCAGCAGCGTGTATCCGTCGCTGCAAAACCTGGCGCGGCGACGCAGCGAGGCCAAAGTAAGCAGAATCATAGCCAAGGGACGCGGCCAGATGCCCGCCTTTGCTTCTATCACGGGTGAAGATAAAGCAGCGTTACTGGCTTTCTTGTTCGATAAAAAAGGGGAGAAAAAAGTAGCAGCTAGCGGAAATGCGCCGACCCGTTATGTCCATAATGGCTGGAATATCCTGCAAGATGCCGACGGCTACCCCGGCGTGAAGCCGCCTTGGGGAACGCTCAACGCCATCGACCTAAACAAAGGCGAAATTCTGTGGCAAGTACCTCTGGGCGAATACAAAGAACTCGTGGCTAAGGGATTACCACCAACGGGTACGCAGAACCTGGGCGGTAGCGTCGTTACGGCGGGCGGACTGGTGTTCATCGGCGCAACGAAAGACGAGAAATTCCGCGCCTTCGACAAGCGCACGGGCCGCATCGTGTGGGAGCACAAGCTACCCGCCGGAGGCTACGCCACGCCCTCCACTTATATGGTAAACGGCCAACAGTACATCGTCATAGCGGCGGGCGGCGGCGGCAAAGTCGGTTCGCCATCGGGGGATAGTTACGTGGCGTTTCGGTTGAAGTGAGGAGGGGGGGGAAGATTTATATCTACCTTCGGTAGGTCCTAGCAATTTGAAAAATGAATAATCAAAACATCGACATAGAGAAATTCATAATTTCTCCAATTACAAATAAAGAGGAATTCAATCGAGCTTCTAAAATTATCGATACGCTCGTGGATGCCGATCTGGTCGAGGACGAAGCGCTACGGAAAAAGGCGCTGGATTTATTAGAAGCCATCACCCTACTTGCGGTTGCCTACGAGAAGAAGCTGTATCCGATCGAAAAGCTTGACCCCTTAGAAGCCATTCGGCAGCGCATGGAAATGCTCAATCTCTCACAGAAAGAGGTGGCAAAATATTTCGGCGGAGAAAACCGGGTTTCGGAAGTCCTGAACGGCAAGCGACCGCTCACGTTGAAAATGATAATAAATCTTTACAGTGGTTTGGGGGTCCCAGCGGAGGTACTGCTGGCGGGGTAGCAGCGTCATCGAATGTTCTGAGTATTGACTTCACTTAATGCAATCGCTTTTTATAGATTGCTATACCACTCTTTTTTAATATTGACTTGCTCAATAAACTCGGTAGTTATTCCCAATTTTAATTCTTTCAATTTTTCACAAAGTACCTCACCATCAATCAAATCAATTGGAGGTGCGCCGTCTCTCGTTGCTTCTTTGATCGCTTCTTTAGTAAAAGTACCCGTGGTGATAAACAATCCTTTGTCTGCCCTCCCCTGCATAGCGCCTCTAAAATCACGAACTTGGCTAGGTGTAACGGATCCTCGGTATCGCTTGCACTGAAAAATCACATGGAAACTCAATAGACCACTAATTCTAACGATGCCCTTTCCGTCAATCCCACCGTCTCCCGATTTTCCAGTCACTTCTACCTGAGAAAAGCCGCTTTCTCTCAGTATTCGTTGCGCGAGTCGTTCAAATGCAGCAGGCGTTATATTGTATAAAACGTCCAGAAGCCTCTCCTTCCACGCTTCCTCATTTTCGACATCTGCGTTTATTTCTTCTTTGATCTGGCCACTAGGTTTCGTCAGATTTGCTTCTTTCTGGATTTGCCTATTCTGCTCTCGCACGGTACGAACAATATTAGTGTAATCTAACTTGCTAATATCTATGTCGGCGTGTAACAATGCCCATACTCCTCTGGAGGAATTTTCAAGGAGTCCAAACTTTTTGAGGTAGCTTCTACTCCAAGCGAGCCTATAATCTATCTCGCTAACCGACCCTTCTTCATTATGTGGTATTTGCAACGAAATTTCAGGCAACTTGGTAATTTCATAAACTTTTGTGTTGATCTCTTCGATACTACCTGAACCACCAAGTGCAATTAACGCTTTAACAGTCGGTATGATCAGTTCGTCATACGAGGGTAAATTTTGGTTGGTTGTCTTTTTCTTCATATAACTTTTATCAATATTATTGTAAATATAAACCTTCGGCCTATCTCAGGCTATTCCACCGCCTCCACCCCAAACCCCGCCGACCGATACACCACAAATTTCCCGTCCTTCCCCGCCAAAATTCCATAAATTTCCAACCTTTTCACTTTTGCCAGCGGAATCGCTTTTTTCAGCCCCATCACCAGAAATGCCGTGGCGTAGGCGTCGGCGGTCATGCAGTCGTCGGCCAGGACGGAGATACTGAGCAAAGTGTGCGTGATGGGAAAACCCGTGTGCGGATCGATGGCGTGGCTGAAACGTCGCCCGTCGCGCTCCACGAACTTGCGGTAACTACCCGAGGTGGCGAGCGATTTATTTTGCAAAGCAACCACGGCTTGCAGCGGTCGGCCCGCTTCGGCGTTGTCGATGGGCTTGTCGATACCGATGCGCCAAACTTCGCCGCGCGCGTTACGGCCCAGGGCGCGCACTTCGCCGCCCACTTCCATAAGGTATTTTTTGAC
>JBBSSJ010000223.1:0-7705 GCA_038242095.1 Cytophagales bacterium | reverse complement strand
GCGGATTTGGAGCGAAAGATTTGGAAGGAATTAGAGATATTTCTGGCCTGAAAACAGACTTTACCCACTAATTCAATTCCCTCCGCCCAACTTCCCGGCGGGCTGCGGCATGCCCGGCTGCACGATCTGGTAGTTCTCGTCTTTCTTGGCTTTCTCCACGATGGCGCGGACGTCAGCCAGTAGTTGTTTAGCATCATAAACGATGCCGTCTTTCACGGTGTACTTCACGCCGCCGACGCGCTGTACTTCGTTATTTTCGTCGAGTTTGATGGCTCCAGTGCCGTAGAGTACTTTCAGGTTAGCCAAAGGATTTTCCTCCACGATCGCGAAATCCGCCAGCTTGCCAACTTCAACCGAGCCGATTTGGTCGGCCATGCCGAGGGCTTCGGCGCCTTTGATGGTGGCGGCGCGGATCACTTCCAGCGGGTGGAAGCCTGCTTCACGCAACAGTTCCAGTTCGCGGATGTAGGCAAATCCGTAGAGTTGGTAGATAAAACCCGAGTCGGAACCCGCCGTAACGCGACCGCCACGATTCTTGTACTCGTTGATAAACTTCATCCAGAACTGGTAGTTGCGCTTCCATTCCACTTCCTGCTCGGTACCCCAATCGTGCCAGTAGGAGCCGTGCGATATCCGGCTCGGGCCGTAAAACCGCCAGAGCGAGGGGAGCGTATACTCATCATGCCATTCGGCGCGGCGGGCCAGCATCAGCTCGCGGTTGGCTTCGTAGATGTTAAAAGTCGGGTCGATGGTAAAATCCAGCGCGATGAGTTCGGCCATCACCTGATTCCACTTTTCGGAGCCGGGCTTGGCAGCTTGCTGCCACAATTTCCCAGCCTGCTCGAAGCGGTTTTGTTCGTTGTTGTAGTTGTAGTCGGCGGGATAATCCTGAATCGTCCTGTCCTCGAACATCGCCTCGGGCAGACCGTACCAGTGCTCCATCGTCGTAAGCCCAGCCTTGGCGGTAGCCAGTACGTTCATGCGGGCCACTTCCAACTGTGCGTGGTGACAGGCCGATCGCAAACCCAGCTTTTTGTTTTCGTCCAAAGCCGCCTTGAAAATTTCCGGCTCAGCGCCGAAAAACTTGATGCCGTCGGCCCCGTTCTTAGCGTTTTGCCGAACCCATTCGCGGGCCTGCGCGGGTGTGCTGATGGGTTCCTTCGCGCCCATGCCGAAAGCCGTGTAGGCCAGAATACGCGGGGCGGTGATTTTGTTTTCCTGACTCTTCTTCTTGTGCTCCAACACCCAATCCAGCCCGTTGCCCGCCGAGGGGTCGCGGATGGTGGTGATGCCGTGCGCCATCCACAATTTAAAAACGTACTCCGAAGGTGTTCCCTGCGCCTTGCCGCCAATGTGGCCGTGCATATCGATGAGGCCCGGCATGAGGTACATGCCCGTGCAGTCGAGTTCCTTATCACCTTTCCCGGCAACTGGGCGGCGCCTGGGGTCGATCGGTACGCCCGGCGAGCCGACCTGATTAATTGATTTGATACGGTTTTTCTCCACCACAATATCCACCGGGCCCATCGGCGGCGCGCCCGTGCTATTGATGAGCGTCACGCCGCGAATGATGAGGCGATCGTACGGACCATCACCCTCGGCGCGGGCCGGGGCGTCGGTGATTTGGGCTTTTAAATTAAAAGCAAAGAACGTGAAAAGGCAGAGCGGGAGGAGGAGACGTTTCAGCATATTAATGATGACCGGGTCGGCGTACCAGTGAGGAATGATGAATGATGAGTGAGGAATGATGACCGGGCTGGCGTACCGGCGTACCAGTGATCTGCAAGTTAAGCTACTATGCTCGGCTTTTTCAAAAAACTTGGTACCCAGTACCAAAGAATCACTCTTCCGCCGCGATCAGCGCGCTGGCCTTGGTGGGGTTGGGGTTGATAGTGTCGGACTCGACCAGGCCGTCGCGGAGCCGGATGACGCGGTGGGCGTACAGCGCGATGTCCTCCTCGTGCGTCACCATCACGATGGTGTTGCCTTTGCTGTGCAATTGGTCGAACAAATCCATGATTTCGTAGGAAGTCTTGGAGTCGAGGTTACCCGTGGGTTCATCGGCCAACAGGATACTGGGATCGTTGACCAGGGCGCGGGCTATGGCTACGCGCTGCCGCTGACCGCCCGAAAGTTCATTGGGTTTGTGACCACCGCGATCGCCCAGGCCCACGTTGATGAGGGACAAATTTGCCTTTTCGGTGCGATCGGATTTATTTAGGCCTGAATAGATGAGCGGTAGGGCCACGTTGTCGAGCGACGACATGCGGGGCAGCAGGTTAAACGTCTGGAACACGAAGCCGATCTCTTTATTACGGATTTCGGCCAGCTCGCTCTCGGTCATGTCACTGACGTCCTTGCCGTTGAGCACGTAGCGGCCCGCCGTGGGTGTATCCAGGCAACCAATGATGTTCATCAGCGTGGATTTTCCCGATCCGGACGGACCCATGAAGGCCACGTATTCGCCCTTATTGACCGAAATCGTGACAGATTTCAGCGCTTCAATAATCTCGCTCCCCATGATGTATCGGCGGGCGATGTCAGTAGTTTCAATGATCTGTTTCAAGGTTTATTTGTTTAGGCGTTTGGTTGTTGCGTTGTTTAGGCGTTTAGCCGTTCTCCCCTTCCCTACCATCCCACATACCCTGGCGGCATTATGCCGTTAAGGCGGAGGTACACGATGCACTGGGCACGGTGGTGGGTCAGGTGGTCGTCCATCAGGTTGATGATTTGTCGCTTGCTCATTGGTCCGGTGAAAAATTTGACGGTATCGTCGAATTGCTTCGGCTCAAAGTTCTTGAGCGTCGTTCCGGCGTAATCCAGCGACTCTCTTAACACTTCCATAACCTCGGCTTTCGATTTATGGGCATAGTCGCCGATATCTTTGCGGCTACGGGGCGGCTTTTGGTCGGTCAGGTAATCCGAGCAAAGCCACACCATGTTGGATGACAAATGCACTAGCTGCTCCCCAAACGACATTTCGCCTTCGACCGGCCGAAAATCGTACTTGTTAGCGGGCATCGATTCAGCCAGCGCCATTGTATAGGTGGTGGCATTAGCCCATTTCTGCTGCAATTCAAGCAGATGCAGATTTTGCGATTGCCCAAAGGTGGCCAGGGAAGTACTCAACAGGATCAGGAGTAGAAGGTGTTTCATCGAGCGTAAGCGAATGTTCAACGATTGGCTTTCCTATTTGTCAGGCGGCATATTTAACGTCTCGACAATCTGCCGGCGTTCAGCAGCAGTACCGATGAGCACCTTTTGCTGAAAATCGGAAAACTGCGCCTGCAGCAAGGTACTTTCAATTGGCGTCAAGCCGTCAAAAAAGAACGTTAGCCGCGTGTTATTGCCGCTTTTGTCGCTGGCGTAGAGCGTGTAGGTTAGCACGAAGGCCGTCGAGCCGCCCTTGGCTCCCAAATGTTGATATTTTTTACGGTTGCTGTCGAAGGCTGCCATCGGCCATTCCATGATTTTATCCAGGGTACTTTGGGTCGTAGAATCGAAGTAAGTGCGGCTCTGAATTTTTTGCATGAGGCCGTCGTATTCCCGCACCGTGCTGCCCGGCAGGCGGTCGGACCACACGCGCTGTACCGACGCGGTAACGTGCGCCCGATTGAATTTTTCCTTAGCGGTCGTATCCACTTTCAGGGTCTCAAAGTACTGCTCGGCGCGTTTTTTGTACAGATCCATACCCATCAGTTTCAGACCCTTGGCCGAATTTTCGTCGGAGCAAACGTACAGCGCCGACACAAAGGGATACAGCGAATCGTGTTGCACGAGACCCAAAGACGCCAGGTTGGCGTTGATGTTGTTCAGGCCCAATCGCCACATCAGGTACTCCGTGTTGGCGTTGCTGCTGTACCGGATCATGCCCTTGGCGATTTCCAACAAAGAGGCTTTCTGATCCTGCGTTAATTTTTCCTCCTGCATTTGTTTCAGCCAGGTCGGATGCGCCCCGCCGTCGGTGTCGGGAATGTAAAAGCGCGCCAATTCACCCAGCGGCACGCGGTCGGCGGGGTTTATCTTGCCGGAAGCAGCCTGCTGAGCGAACTCGATGGCGATAATCGTTTTGACCGTGCTGGCGAGCGGCATTTTTCGGTCGGGATTCTGCTCGGCCACCAGCGTATCGTTGCGCATCCAAAAGAGCGCACTCTTTTCAGGGTTCTTATTGATAAAATTGGCGACATAATCGCCCTCGACTTTGTAATAGGCAAAGTAGGCATAAGTCGCCAGCCCCGCGAAGGCCAGGACGAGAACGCCGACTACAATGCCGATGATTTTTAATGCTTTCATAGTTTGGCGGTCGGGCTTCGACTGGTGCGCCAGCTCGGTACGCTCAGCCTGACAAGGCGGTCAGCCAGCGGCTTTCGACAAATGTTAACTTTCATTCTTGTCTTAAAAAAAGGTTAAGCCACTAGTTTTAAGATTCAAAAAAGTAGGTGATGAATCAGGTAGTAAAGCAGAATTCCTGCTAAAATCCCACCGGCGAATGTCAATATTCTTCTCTTAAAAAAATACCCGTGGGCGTAGAAACCCGCCAGTAACACGACGGGCGGCAGGTAGGCGTCTTTTATGCTGCCCTTACTGCCCGTGCCATCCTCGGCCCGGTACTCGGCCGTTTCTTCCGTTCCAACAACCGACCAACTTCCCCTGGGCTTCTTCTGGCTTAGACTCCAGGCAAAGCGCTCTCCTTCGTAATCCATGGCGACCGAGCGGGGCGAGGAGCCGAAGTTCAGAGTGCCCAGTACCTTCTCGCCTTCAATATCCAGGATTCTGGCTGTTTTGTTGCCGAATCCTTTCTTCTCAAACCGCACCAAAAATCCGTGCAATTCGCCGTAGGCTTTGCGGTTCAAAAAATTATTTTTCAAAAGCCCGACGATCTGCTTGCCGTTAAAAAGACGGTACTCGCTCGCCAGACCCAGCATTTTCCAGTTAATATCCAAGGTTATTAAGTGTTAGGTTCGGTCCCGCTCCGGCGTACCGGCCGATGCGGTTAAGTACTAAGTTGATAGGCTTTAGATCTGAAAGCTATTCAAAGCAAACGGCCTATTACCTAAGCACCTAACAATCTAACTACCCAATCATCCCAAAAATAACGCATCACTTAAACTCAGCGCGCTGTTTTTCGATGAGTGCCCGCATGGGTTGATAGCGATTCAGAAACTGCTGATAGTCGGCATCGGCGGCGAGCTCCTGCACCTTGGTCACGCCCTCCTCACTTTGGGCTACCAATCCTTGTTTTAGGCTCAAAAGCGCGTACTGCGCCCATATTTGGGGCGAGTTCTGGTTGAATTGCAGGGCTTTCGTCACCAACCCGTACGCGCGTCCGTCCTGTTTTTGCTGGCTGAGATAGTCCGCCGCCGCCGCCACAATGCCACCGTTGAAGGGGTTGGCGCGCACGGCATTTTCGTAGGCTGCCACCGAAGGATTTTGCTGCGCGACTGCCAGCAAAGAATCACCAAGTACCTTAGGCACAAAGCCGCTGGCCAGCGTCTTGCGAAGCGGGGCCATGGCCGCCTCGGCGCCCAACTCGGGTAATCGCTCGATGAGTACGGCTGCGATTTCGGGTTGCCGCTGGAAAGTATTCGCCAGTATCTGACCGATTAAGCCCTCGGGTCCATCGACGCGGCCGAACATTTCCGTTGCCTGCGCGTAAAGTCCCAATTGTAACAGCCAATGGCCGAATACTTTGCGGTAAAGCGGCGCCTTTTCACCGTCTTCCTCCGTCAGCGCCTGCATGATGCTGATGGCGCGGGCCCGATCGCCGCTGTATAATTCGGGATAGAGCGACGCCAGCAGCAGGCCGTCCGCCAGGAGTGGGTTTTTGTTAGCCAGGGCCGGAATTAGCCGGGCGGGCATGGAGTCACGCCGCGCCTGGTTGAGCGCGTAGTTGACCAAATAAGCCAAGCCGGACACGTTCAGCAACGAGTCCGGGCGAATGGCTTTTGGGTCGAAAGGATGTGAGGCAAAGTTCTGGCGCAAATTTTGGACGGCCAGCCAGTTGGCCTGCCAGGGATAGTATTCTTTGGGGGTGGTAGAATTGGCGAGCGAGTCCAGCAGTCCGGCTTCGGTATTCTTGGCCCAAATCGCCAACAAGTTGGTGGCGGGTACGTCATCGCGGGGGCCGGCTCGTTGGGCGCGATCAAGGTAATAGTAGGCGGAGTCGGCCACGCTGGTGCGGGCGTAAAGCATGCCCAGGTTATTGAGCAACTGGCTGTTGTTAGGAAAACGCGTGATGCCTTCCTGCAAACTCGCCACGGCATCGAAAAACAGGCTTTCCTGCGTCAGTACCCCGGCCAGCCCGACGTAGGCCTGGGCTGAGGGATTCTTGAGCGTGGCCTGCCGGAAGTAGTAGCCTGCCGCATTTTTGTCGTCCTGCCGCATAGCGAGCGACGCCAGCCCGTAGTTGGATTTGTGGTTCTGAAATTCCTGCTGTAAGGCAAACTTGTAATACTGCTCGGCCAGCGTGTACTCTTTGGTTTTGGTGTAAAGATCGCCCAGGCCATTGAAATAGCCCGCCACGCTCTGGTAAATCGGCAAGATGCCCTGCGTTGAAACGAGAATCACCACGCCCACAAGGCCCAGAATGCGGGCTTGGGTGAGGCTGAATTTGAGTGGTTTGTAGAGTACTTTGTACACCGCCAGACCTTGCTGGAAAAGCGCGAAGAAGTTGGCCAGAATATAAAAACCAAACACCAAACTCATGGCAAGTTGCCCCTGCACTACGGCATCTTCGAGCACTTCCAGCACGGGGTCGTTGGCGGTGGCGGCCACGTAGCCACCGAAGGCCAGCGCCACCACGAACAACCCGACGTACAGCCAAAATCCCGCCGTGCGGAACGGAATCACGCCGGTGGCGGCAGTTTCGGTGCGCTGCCGAAAGCCCCAAATACCCAGCAGCCCCGCCGCCAGCGCCAGCAACACGGGACTCAGCAAAAAGGTATTCCACTCGATACGTTGGGTGTTTTTTAGGAAAAGCAGAAGCAGCGCTAACAGGTAAAAAGTGCTGATGACCAGAAAATTGGTGAGCGAAGGCTTGCCCTTCCGCCCGCCGGTACTCAACCACACGAGTCCGGCCATAATTTCCGTGGCCGACATCAGCACAAATACGATCGCCAGCGGCAGCCATAGCGGGTAACTGAACACCGCAAAGGTGAGCAGCGGCTCAGGCACGGGCGATAACAGCGCCACCAGCGCCACCAAGACGGCGGTTAATCCAATAAAAAGCAGGATACGGACGAGGATATTCCAGTCGGGTCGAAAGGCATGGGCGTAGTAGCTGCCGCCCCCGACCAGCCCGATGGCGATCAGAAAAAAAGCGCGCGAACCTTCACCGAAAAGCCCCAGGGTTTCGAGTCGACAGGCGGCCAACAACAAAATGAACGCTACCATCCCCGCCAGGTACCAGAAGCGCGGTAGCGCCGTAAGCCCCGCTAACACGACGCAAAGACCCAGCAGTCCTGCCACGCCCAGCAGCAGAATGGCCGTTTGGGACAAGGCCATCGGCGAGGCGATGAATTGCTCCATCGTGAGATAGGAGGGCACCGTGACCCCAAACTGCCAACCGTCTAGCGCCAGTACGTCGACCACCGTCGGCGTTTCGGAAAGCTCACTCAGTACGTCCCACGACACGACGTTGGCCATTGGGTTGAGGATGTGAATCAGGAAAAGCAGAAGGGTAAGGCTGAGCAAGCCCAGCACCCCG
>JBBSSJ010000222.1:0-7725 GCA_038242095.1 Cytophagales bacterium | reverse complement strand
TAGCTGGTATCGACCGAAAACGGAAACAATAAGCCACTGACCAACCGATAATCACTAAACAGGTTCTCCACTCCGGCGCCCTGCGTCTGCCCGGTCAGCGAAAAATAGCGCGTGGCCACGGGTAGGAATGTCTCGGTATCGAAGAAGTAGTAGTCGACGTTTTCGACCTCCTCGCCGTCAAGCGTGACGGGTTTCTTTATGAGCTTTATTTTAAAAGCCTCCCGGCCCTCGATGCTTTCGTTGCTTTCCAGCGTGGCGGTCAGTCCGCGTTCCTTGTATTTCAGCAGCGCATCAACAAACTCGGCCGCCTGTTGCCCGGCGATTGCAGTAGCTTCGGGACTCATTTTTTCGGGTCGCTGGGTCATGAAGTTGCTATTCCAGGCGATGGTGCCGTCATAGGCCATTTGTACCGTTTCCTGGCCCTGAAATTTGATGGATGACTTTTTCTTACCATCTGCTGTCTGCAAGATTGTAATCGGAATTTCCAGTCCCTGCACGGTCACTTTGCCCCGCATCCGCACACTTTGCAACGAATCCCAGCGGCTTCGGCCACCCGATGCTTCGTAGTATTTATCCAGAATACCGCCGACCGTTATCGGGGCCTTGGGTGTGGTCTGCTGGGCCTGCGCGAGAGTCGCGATGAACAGCAAAGTGAACGTGGCTTTCAATATTTTCATGTTAAGGCAGGCACTTACTGTGAATGGTTTATGGTATGCAACAGTAAACAAGCCCGCGCAAATGCGCGGGCTTGTTTTTTAGTACGACCCCTTATATTTATAATCAAACCGCTTGTGCCGGATGGGCTTCAAAGGAATATTCAGGCCACCGGTATCTTCCAGCCACGCCCACATTTCAGTGCGGAGTTGTTCAGCTATTTTCTGATGATCGGGACTCATGATGAGGTTATTGACCTCGTTGGGATCTTCCTGCAAATCGTACAATTCGTTGGCATCCCACACGCCATAGTTGAAGATGTACTTGTAACGGTCGGTGCGCACGCCAAACATCGTGGGCGTCTGCGGGAAAGCCTGTTCCCAATAGTATTCGTAAAAAGCGCGGTCACGCCAATTGGCTACGTTCTCCCCTTTTAGCAGCGGGATAAACGATTCGCCCTGCATCTGCTGGGGCTTGGGAATTCCGGCGTAGGTTAGCAGGGTGGGCGCGATGTCGACGTTCTGGATGACCTGCGGCACCACCGTCCCGGCTTTGATGAGCGACGGACACATGGCCAGCAGCGGCACCCGCATCGACTCCTCGTACATGTGGCGCTTGTCAATTAGGCCGTGCTCCCCGAAAGAAAAACCGTTATCGCCCATGTATACTACCAATGTGTTTTCGGCAAGGCCGTTATCCTGCAGCCATTGCTGCACGCGGCCTACGCTCTCGTCCACACCCAGTAGCGTTTCGAGGTACTGACGGTAAAATTCGTTGAAGTCGATCGCGCCGTGGTACATATAGTCCACCCCGTGCCAACTGTACCGCTGCGCTTTGAGCCAATTAGGCATATCCCGCATGTTCACCTTCATTTCCTTGCCTTCTACGCTTTGCGAAGGCATGGCACCAAATATTTTGCTGGAATCGGTTTTGGTCAGGTACATGCTGGCCGGATAACTAATGGGCGCGTTTTTCAGTATCCCCTGGTGCCTTTTCGCGGGCTGAAATTCGGAGTGAACAGCCTTATGCGACAGGTACATAAAGAAGGGCTTTTTCTTATCCTGCTTGTCCAGCCATTTGATGGCGTAATCGGTGAGCAGATCGGTAATATAGGAACTGTCGCCATGCGCAACCCGCTTGCCGTTGATGTTGAAGGTAGGATTGTAGTAGACGCCCTGGCCCTGGAAACTCAGCCAATAATCGAAGCCGGGCTGCGGCGAATCGCCGGTATCGCCCATGTGCCACTTGCCCAGGAAAGCCGTTTGGTATCCCGCTTTCTGTAAATACTGTGGAAAAAACACAAGCCCCTGGGGCAGCGGAGCCTGGTTGTCGACGATGGTGTGCTTATGCGGGTATTGGCCCGTCAGGATCGTAGCGCGGCTCGGTGAGCAAAGCGACGTAGTGACGAAAGCATTTTTGAGGTGTGCCCCTTCGCGGGCCATACGGTTGAGCGCGGGGGTTTTAAGCCCGGGAAACTTCCCCGTGAAGCCCATCGCGTCGTAGCGGTGGTCGTCGGACAGGATGAAAATAATATTTTTGGGCGTATCGGCAGGCTTTGACCGCTCAGCAGCAGTTGGCTTTACCCGAAAAGAAAAAAGGGCCGTTGATACCATCAGCACCGCCAGTCCGCCCATCATTATTTTTTTATTCAGGATGTACATAAAAAAAACGTTATTGGAATGGGATTTTAATCTGGATTTTTCAAAACTACTAAACAAAACGGAGGCTTACACCTACTTACTGACCAGTTTGTTCCCCCTGCCGACCATTCTTCTATCTAATACAGCCAGTAAATTAAATTCTTGCTATTTTTCGTCTTTTCACCAACTTAAAAACACCGTGCTAGTTATCACTACCTCAAACATCGAAGGAAAAAAAATCACGAAATACATCGGCATCGTTAGCGGCGAAGCCATTATCGGGGCCAACATTGTCAAGGATTTCTTCGCGGGCATTCGCGACGTCGTCGGTGGCCGGGCGGGTTCGTACGAGCAAGGCCTGCGCGAGGCCAAAAGCATCGCCCTTCGCGAAATGTCTGATCAGGCCCAACACCTCGGCGCCAATGCCGTAATCGCCGTCGACCTCGACTACGAAGCCATCGGCGCCAACGGCTCCATGCTTATGGTCAGCGCGAATGGCACGGCGGTGGTAGTGGAGTAAAGGATTCCATAATTTCACACTCTTCCTAAAATACTTCCCGAGCAATCTGATACACGTTATCGGATTTGCCCATGGTGTAGAAGTGTAACACGGGGACGCCGAAGTCGATAAGTTCGCGGCATTGTTGGATGCCCCATTCGATGCCTACCTGCCGGACCTGCTCGTTGGTGTCGCATTTTTCGGCGGCCTGAACGAGGTCCTGCGGCATGTCGAGGTGGAAAATGCGGGGCAATACCGTCAGTTGCTTCTTGGTGGCGAGCGGTTTCAGCCCCGGAATGATCGGGATCTCGATCCCTTCGGCGCGGCAGCGCTCCACGAAGCGGAAGTACTTCTGGTTGTCGAAGAACATTTGCGTGACGATATATTCAGCCCCTGCGTCGACCTTGGCTTTGAGGTAGCCGAAATCGGTGTCGAAGTTGGGGGCCTCGAAGTGCTTCTCGGGATAGCCCGCTGCGCCAATGCAAAAGTCCGTAGGCGTAGCGTGTGTCTCTTCGTGTAGCAGCCTGCCACCATTCATGTCGCGCACCTGACAAATCAGTTCGGAAGCGTAAGCATGCCCCCCGGTTTTGGCTTTGAACACGCCGGCCGATTTTTCGGGATCGCCCCGTAATACCAATACATTGTGGATGCCCAGATAGTGGAGATCGAAGAGCATGTCTTCGGTTTCTTCCTGGGTAAAACCACCGCAAATGATGTGCGGTACGGCATCTACCTTGAAGCGCTCCATCAGTCGCGCGCAAATTCCGACGGTACCAGGCCGCTTGCGGACGGGAATGCGCTGCACCAAACCGTTAGGGTGCTGCTTGTCGATAACTTCTTCGCGGTGGTAGGTAACATCCACAAAAGGGGGCTTAAACTCCATGAGCGGCTCGATGGAATCCAGCAAATCGGTAATATTGTGGCCTTTCAGCGGGGGAATGATTTCGATGGAGAAGAGCGGCTTGCCAGCGGCTTGCTCAATGTATTCGGTGACTTTGGTCATAACAGAAAAACAGGATAATGATCGCTACAAAATAAGCGATTACTACCCTGTTTATGGCAAAAAATGGCGTGGATACTTTTACTTGATTTATGGTAAAAAATGACTTATCATCAATTTTTATCCTAATAAAAATAAATACGCAGATTTTTTATCTACAAGCTGACAAAATTATGGTTTTTACGCCTTGCTACTTGTTATCCTCTTTGGCGTCTTCTGCCTCCTCCGTCAGATTCCTCTGCTCAATAGATACCTCGCCCTCTCCGGCTTCATTGTAGCCACTGTTGTCGTTCATGTTGTGTTTCTCAAACTCCGCTGTCGCCTCCTTATCGAGTTGAGCGTCGGGCTTTATTGCGTCGTTTTTGTGCTTCTCACCCGATTTCGGCCCACCTTTCATTGGCGTTCCGGTGGCGGATCGCTTGGTTTCTTCAGGATTCGACTTTTCGTTGAGCGTTTCTTTTTCAGGATTAGTTTTCTTATTCATGTTCTGCCGTTGGTTGAAGTTGTTGCCAAGGTGCAATTTAAACGCAATGTGGTTATGCTGCAAAAAAATAGTCTATCGTAGAACGATAGACTATTCGATGTAAACCCTCCTCTATCTGTGCTATATGAAGTGATGCCAAAGCGGCATTCCTATCTAGTGATACACAGGTGTCAATAGCTTGACGGTTAAGTAATTCTAAAGCATTATGCCAAAATTATTGTCAATATGTTCTTACTCCCATAACTATCTGAAACAAAGAATATTAAAAGTTTCTTAAAAAGATCTTTTTATTCTGTCACCAGCCAAAAATTTGGTTTTTTGGTAAAATATTCCTCAATTAATCCGGGTATTGTGCACTCCCGGCCACAGGGTTACTATACGTCGCGCATCATATGGATGTGCTCAATTCCGTCTTCCAGATACCCGGCACCTATCTGCCTGAAACCAAACGACTGATAGAATTTTTCTAGATACAGTTGCGCCCCGATCTCAATCGGCACCGGGCCGTAAAGTTGCTCGATTTCTTCGATTGAACGTTGCATCAGGGCGCGGCCCTGCCTAAGCCGCCGGACGGTAGCTGCTGTCACCACGCGCCCGACGCTGGCGTTTTCGTATGCGAGGCCCGGCGGCATTAGCCGGGCATAGGCGACTAAATCATTCGTTCCTGCAATACGACCCAATACATGATGGCATTTCCGGTCCTTACCGTCGAGATCAGGGAAGGGGCAGTTCTGTTCCACGATGAACACTTCATTGCGCAACCACAGCAAATCGTAGAGCTCATCGATGATAAGTTCGGGGAAAGTTTTAATCGTCCAGGAAATTTCCATACAACAGTGCGAATGCAGATATTTTGGCAGGATAGCCGGAGGTTTTGTAATTTTGCGAAAGTAAAAATTTTAATCTTGGGGAGAAAAAAAACGAAAAGGCAGATTCTCTCATTCACTCATTACAACATTCAAAATTAACCCATGGGAAGAGCATTTGAATACCGTAAGGCCCGCATGTTCAAGCGGTGGGACCACATGGCCAAGACGTTCACGAGAATTGGCAAAGACATCACGCTGGCCGTAAAGGAAGGCACCGACGACCCGGCTACGAACGCCCGGTTACGCGTCCTGATCCAAAACGCCCGCGCCGCCAACATGCCCAAGGACACCGTGGACCGGGCTATCAAGCGGGCTTCGGAGCGCGATCAGGCCGACTACAAGGAAATGGTGTACGAAGGCTACGGCCCGCACGGCGTGGCGGTACTTATCGAGAGCACGACCGATAACCCGACCCGCACGGTCGCTAATGTTCGTAGTTATTTCAACAAGCTGGGCGGTAGCCTCGGTACGATGGGGATGCTGGACTTTCTGTTCGACCGGAAGTGTATTTTTAAAATTGCCAATACGGGCCAGGATGTGGAAGAATTGGAACTGGAGCTGATCGACTACGGCGCGGAGGAAGTTTTCCTGGACGAGGAGACCAATCAAATCAATGTCTACGGCGAGTTCACTTCTTTCGGGACGCTGCAAAGCCACTTCGAAGAACAGGGCATCGAAATCGCCGAGGCGGATTTCGAGCGCATTCCCAGTGACACCAAGTCGCTGAACGAAGAGGAAACGGCAGAAATTGAAAAGCTTATTGAGCGCATCGAGGAAGATGAGGACGTACAGCGCGTATACCACAATATGGCATAGCGCGCCAACCGACTACAAGATCTCTTCAATCTTACGATTCTTGCCTTTGAAAGGAAAGGTATCCCCTATTTTCTTGCCCATAAGCGCTTTACCGATAGGCGTGGCGGCGGAAACGGCCACGATCGTCTGGCCGTCGAGCTCAATTAAGCCCGCACTGACGGCAATGTAAAAGTAACCGACGGTGGTTTTTACCAGCGAACCCACCGCGATGCGTTCGTAGGTGTTCGGTTCCAGCATAGCTTCCAGGCGTTCCAAAATGGTGCGCTCCTGCCGGGCCTGCTCGTGTTGGCGGGCGTGCATATTGCGGTCGAGCTGCCCCATCGAGCGAGTGGTCTCGTATTTGTCACCCGCTGAGCTCTTGCCCTCGGCGTTGGCCGATTCCTGCGCAAACGCCATGGCCTTCCAGGAGTTGTCCATGCGCTCGTCGAGGAGCGCGGCGATGTGGTCGATGATCTGTTGTTTCAGTTCCAATGTTATGCGGCGTCAGTATCTTTTATCACAAGGTAATGAAAATTTGCTGGGAGCAAAAAGCAACCTCCCGAAAGTTTTGAACTTCGGGAGGTTAATGTAGACTTTCGGCAAGTTCTCAATACGCCAAAACCGGCGCCAGCCATCTTTCTACGTCTTCCACCGACATTCCCTTGCGGCGGGCATAATCCTCGACCTGATCTTTATAGATTTTGCCAACCGGAAAATAGCGGCTGTCGGGGTGGCCGAAGTACCAGCCGCTCACGCTACTGGCCGGATACATGGCGTAGCTTTCGGTGAGCGTGATGCCCAGCCTTTCGGCGTCCAGCAACTCAAACAACGCACGTTTTTCGGTGTGGTCGGGACAAGCCGGGTAGCCGGGCGCAGGACGAATGCCCTGGTATTTTTCTTTGATTAGTGCTTCGTAGTCCAGCGTTTCATCGGCGGCGTAGCCCCAGAACTCCCTCCGCACCCGCGCGTGCATGAGCTCGGCGAATGCTTCGGCCAGCCGGTCGGCCAGCGACTTGACCATGATGCTGTTGTAGTCATCGTGCTCGCGCTCAAATTTATCCAACAAGGCCTCGATACCGAGTCCCGTCGTGACGGCGAAGCCGCCGATGTAGTCGGTTTGGCCGCTTTCGAGCGGAGCTACAAAGTCAGACAGGCAATAGTTGGGCAAATGCGCAGCCTTCTGACTTTGCTGGCGCAGGTTGTGCAAAACTTTAAGCGTGTCGGCGACGACCGCCCCGCCGGTGAGGGTGTCGGGGACGTCCGAGGTCGGTGCTTCTACCAACCCATTGGCCACCTCCGCGTTGTGGCGACTGATCTTGTATTCAACGTGCGAATGAGAGCCGTGGCGTTCGCAGGAGATTTCCTGACTCAATTCCTCAAAATCGTGCAGCAAAATATCGTCTTCGATGCGGTTGGCGGGCCAAAAGCCGATCACCACCCGGGCTTGTAGTGACTTGTCGCGAATAATCTCACCCAGTAACGTGGCCGCATCTTCGTAAAGTTTTTGGGCTTCTACACCTACGACTTTATCTTCAAAAATTGCCGGGTACTTGCCGTGCAGTTGCCAGGTCTGGAAGAAGGGCGTCCAGTCGATGTACTTCGCAATTTCGGCCAGGTCGTAGTTTTCAATAACCCGCGTACCAAGGAACTGCGGGCGGGTCGGTACGAAGTTATTCCAATCGATACCCACGGCGTTGGCGCGGGCTTTCTCAATCGTCAGGTGTTTCTTTTCACTTTGGCGCTTGGCATGATCCTCACGCAGTTGGGCGTACTCGGCCTTAATT
>JBBSSJ010000221.1:0-7736 GCA_038242095.1 Cytophagales bacterium | reverse complement strand
CGTTTTGCACAAAGGCACCAAAGTTTTTGGTCGTTTGGTCGATTAGGTAATTGTAAGACTTTATCTGGTCTAACACGGCATCGTTGACGTATTCTCCCCCGACAGTAAGCACGGTATTGCCCCCCAGAAACCTGTTGAAATTACTGTTAAACTGCACACCTCCTTGGTGGGTGGTGACATCGGAGGTGCCGTAAGGTGGGGCGGCAAAAAAGCCCTGTTTCTCCTCTTCATCGTCGGGTATGATGCCGGTGTAGTGTAGCCGATCGGTCTGCTGACCGCCGTAGTAAAAGATCAGCGAGTTCTTGTTTTCGTTGAAATTGACCTGATAATCCAGGCTTCCCATCAGGATGTTGTGCATTCGCTCCTCCGACTGTTGGGCCAGGTAGGCAGGTTTGTCCACCATTTCCCCGCCGAAGCGATACTCGTATATGCTGCTCAGGCTGACATTAAGCTTTTGGTTCTTAGTGGGCATATAAAAGAAATTAGCCCCAAAAGAATTGCTTTTTAGCTTGGGTGCCTCCGAAAAGTTATCGCCGTTGGCATCAAAAGCCTGGCGATTACGATTGCTCACGAAGAAGGTGGCCCCTGCGTTCTGCTTCTCATTGACCAGTGTACCGTTGCCCGAAAAAATGTTGTCGTTCGCTTTGCCGTCGATGCTTTGGAAAGTATTGGTCAGACTGTACTCGTTTTTAACGGGCACCTTGGTGATCACATTGACTGTCCCGCCAATGGCGCTGGAACCGTATAATGCCGACACGCCACCGCGCACTACCTCGATGCGCTCGATCATGTTGGTTGGAATCTGTTCCAGGCCGTACAAACCAGTAAGGGGACTAAAAATAGCGCGGCCATTGATAAGAATCTGCGAGTACCCGCCTTGCAGACCGTTCATCCGGATTTGGGTGTAGTTACAGGTTTGGCAATCCTTCTCGACCCGCAGACCGGGCTGGAAACGAATACCTTCCGATAGGCTGGTCGCCACGACCTGATCGAGCTGCTTGCTGTTGATCAGGTTGACGATCACGGGCGAATCCGTACGTCGCTTAGAAGTACGGGTTCCCGTAATAACCACTTCGTTAAGATTGAACTTATCCTCTTTAAGCGTAAAATCCACGCTGGTCGTCTCGCCCGCGCTCACCGTGACTTTCTGATTGATCGGCTGATATCCTACGACGCTGATCGTGATATTTTGTTCGCCTGCTGGTACATCATTAAGAGCGTATCGTCCCGCTGAGTCGGAAATTACACCGAGGTTGGTGCCCATGACCTGAATTGCGGCGTAGGATACAGTAGTCTTGTTGTTACGAATGTTGCCGGAGATAATTCCGGTTTGGGCGTAGGCAGCGACTGCCATAGAAAGGATGGCAGCAGTAAGTAAAAGATTTTGTTTCATAGTTTTCAATTGCAGTGCTTGTGGAATTACAGACGGTTCTAAAGAACGTTTTCCTGAATATCTAGTTTTTTATTTCAACACAAAGGTAACTATAAATATAATAGTAGTAAAATAATTTTTAGACTAGACTAAATTTCTAGTGAATAGCTTAGATTTCTTATGTTTGCTAATAAATAGATCCTACAGAAAGCTTTATAAGGCAGATCCGCTATGCTCCAAAAATTCTTCAAACCCCAAATTCTGTCCGTCTACGCCAATTTGGGCGTACTATTCCTGCGCATTGGCACCGCTCTGCTGATGATTGCGGGCCATGGTTACCCCAAATTACAGAAGTACCACGGAGGCGATACGTCGTTTGGCGATCCGATCGGGCTGGGTCAGGAGACGTCGCTGCTGCTGGCAATTGTTGCCGAGTTCGTGTGTTCTCTTTTCCTTATTTTTGGGCTCTTCACCCGCGCCGCACTGATTCCGCTCATCATCACGATGCTGGTGGCGCTATTCGTCATTCATGCCGCCGACCCATTGGGCAAGCAGGAACTGCCGCTGCTTTATGTACTTATATACCTGACGATTTTCATCACCGGATCGGGGAGGTACTCGGCGGATTACAATATTTTTAAATAATTGTATGAAGTACCAAATGCCTAGCAACGCATTGCTGGCTATTTTCTTACTGGCCTTTTTATCGTCTTGCAACCGGAAAGCAACTACCTCGCCCCCCCTCAGCAACCAGCAGATGCGCCAGGATGTCGCCTACCTCGACCGGAAACTGAACCAAATGTATCCGGGCCTGGGCTACTATTCTTCCGAAAAGGCGTACCAAAACTACCGCGACTCGGTAGTGGCCGAACTACCGGACACACTGGAATACCGCGATTTTTTTCAGCGTATTGCGCCACTCATCAACAGCCAGAAAGACGGGCACCTAAATTTGTACCCGCGCAAGAGAAACACCGACAAAACGACACCCTACCTACCGCTGACCATCCGGGAGGCAGCCGGGAAATACTACATTGCGTTCAATGCCTCAGCGGACTCCACGCTAAGGCGCGGCACGGAACTACTCGCCATCGAAGATCGCCCGATGGCTGAGCTGCACGCATTCCTTGCCGATAAATTTCGGGCCGGGGCCGACGCCGACATTCTTACGGGGCGCATGTACCGGACCCTAATCGCGTTTCCGGGACGCTATGGTGCTTGGTTCGGGACAAAAGACTCGTTGTTGGTGACGTACGTACAGGTCGATACGGCGTCCGTCGCTACCGGCGATACCTTGCAGCGCTATCTCATTACTCTCCCCAATAAAGCTTCCGGAACCTATCTGGAAAAACGGTACGGCAAAGAAATTCGCGGCACCAAGAACCTCGCGCTCTCCAAAATCGACAGCACCATCGACGGCGTCGTGCTGACCGTGAATAGTTTCTCAAAATTTAAAAAACGAGACCCGTTCGATTTGAAATTCAAGCATACGTTACGGCGGGATTTTAAAGAAATCAAGAAAAAAAACTACCAAAACCTGGTCGTAGACCTGCGTAATAACGGCGGGGGCAGCGTCAATAATTCAGCATATTTACTTACCTATCTGCTGCGGGAGCCCTTTTCGGTATTTGGCAAATCGACGCTGAAGCCCGGCGCGGTGTGGCCCTACGTTATGTCGCCACCCAATCCCATCAGCCCGATTTTCTTTTTTCTGTCCCACCGACGTGACCGCGCCACCGGGCTCTGGCGATCTAAAACCAGCAAAAAGAAGGGCTTCAAACCAAACAAAAAGTACGGATACCAGGGCAATCTCTATTTTCTGGCCAACGGAGCGTCGTTCTCGGCTACGGTTTCGGTTTTGGCCCACGCCAAAAGTCAGGGCGTCGGTACCCTTGTGGGCGAGACGCCTGGCGGGGCCTATTGGGGCGATTTTGCGGCGCGCTTCAAAATCGTCACGTTGCCCAACTCAAAAATTAGGGTAAGGATTCCGCTTAAAACACTTTATCACGACATAAAACCCTCGGAAGAGACGGAGATCCGCCCCACTTTTCCCATCAGCCGCACCTACCTGGACCTCGTCACGCCGGGCCGCGATTATGGTTTGGAATACGTAAAAAAACTCATTCATACAGAAAAGAAAAGCTAAACCCATGCAAAAAATTGCCATGCTCGGCTCCGGCTTCATCGGCCGGTTCTACGCCGAATCCATCCAAGGACAACGCAGCCGCGACCGCGTGTCGGCCATCTACGCCCGTCGCCCGGAAAGCGCCAAAAAATTCGCCAAAGACTACGGCTGCGACTTCGCATCCAGCAACATGGAAGAAGTCATCGCCCACCCCGACGTAACGATGATCTGCATTGCACTGCCCAACCACGTGCACGCGGAGGCCGTACTGCTGTGCGCCAAGTATAAGAAAAATGTGGTGTGTACCAAACCCCTGGGACGTACCGCCGAAGAGGCCTTGCGCATGATGCGGGCCGTAGAAGAAGCCGGAATATTCGGCGGTTACCTAGAAGACCTGTGCTACACGCCCAAATTTTTGAAGTCGATGGAAAGCGTCCGGGCCGGGGCGTTGGGCCGGATAATTTGGGCCAAATCACGCGAGGCGCATCGGGGTCCGCACAGCGAGTGGTTTTGGGACATCGAGCAGGCGGGTGGTGGCTGCATTCTGGATTTGGGTTGCCACTGCATCGAGATTTCCCGTAATTTCATCGGCAAGGATGTGAAGCCCGTGGAAGTGATGTGCTGGGCCGATACGCAGGTGAAGCCCATCGAAGCGGAGGACCACGCCATCGCTCTGGTCAAGTACGAAAATGGGGCCATCGGGCAGTTCGAGACGAGCTGGGCTTTCCGGGGTGGCATGGACTTGCGCGACGAGGTGATGGGCACCGAGGGCACGATTTGGATCAATAATTTCCTGCGCACAGGCTTGGAAATGTACACTTCCGGCAAAGGTGCCGATTACGTGGCTGAAAAGGCCGAGAGCAATTCGGGCTGGCTGTTTCCGGTGGGCGACGAGGTCAACGATCTGGGCTACAACCACATGTTTACCGACATGTTCGATGCGGCTGAAAACAACCGGGAAGCCGCCGAGACATTTTACGATGGTTACGTGGTCAATGCCGTGATCGACGCAGCCTATCGCTCGGCCAAAACCAAGCAGTGGGAACCCGTGGACTTACCCGTTTGGCGCGGGCAGGAAGGCCTCACCAAGCCCAGTAATTATACCGACTACGACGCCGACCATTACCTCATCAAGCAGGAAATGACCCACGACGGCCGAAACAAATTGATTTTGAAAGAAAAGGCGAGCGGCAAAATCGTGGAGCGGGACGTTTGATGGCCGTCAGCTACCGGCTATCGGCAGTCGGCTTCTCTGGTGCCACCTCCCTACCCATCCGTTGCGCAATCGAGCTTACGATAATGAGCTGAGAGGCGTGGTAGAGCAAGATCGGCACCAGCATAATGCCCGCGCTGGCCATGCCCGTGAAGAGCACTTTCGACATCACCGCGCCTTGTACCAGCGACTTTTTAGAGCCACAGAAAAGCGCCGTGATGCGATCCTCCCGGTTGAATTTCATAACCTTGGTCAGGAAAGAAAGTATAGAGTATACAAGAAAGAAAAGCGATACTACGCCCACCCAGAACAGCAAAAGTTCCTGCCAACCCAGCACCGAAAACACGCCGTCAGAGAAGGATTCGCAAAAACTGGTGTAGACAATCAGCAGAATCACCGCTTTGTCGAATTTGCTGATCGTGGCGTGGTACTTCCCGGCGAGATTACTCAGGAAACGGTTCATCAGCATCCCCACCGCAACGGGCAGCAGCACCTGAACGGATAGTTTTAAAAACACTTCCTGCATGTCGAAGTGCATGGCGGCGGTACTGATGACCAGGCCAATCCAAAGCGGCGTGATGAACACACCCAGCAAACTGGAAATACTGGCGTCAAAAATCGCGGCGGGCAGGTTGCCCTTGGCCAGCGACACCATCACTACGGCCGACGATACCGTTCCCGGTAGCGCGGCGAGGAAGAAAATAGCGAGCCAGAGCGTTTGGCTTTTGGGCGAAACAAAAAGGGGCTTGATCGCCAGAATCAGCAGCGGAAAAAGCAGAAATGTAGCCGTGTGCACCAGCACATGCAGCCGCACATTGCTGAGCCCGGCTTGAAGTTTAGCCCAGTTGAGCTCCAATCCGTAAAAGAAAAAAACGAGCGAAACGCCGTAAGTGGCTATATCTCCCAGCGGTACGGGCGAAGCCTCACTACCCGGAAATGGCCAAAGCCAGGCTAAAAACACGGTCGAAAGCAGGGCGATGATAAAACTGTCGAGCCCGGCGTGTTCGGCTATTTCAAGAATTGACCTTTGGTTTCTAGGCACGGATTATTTCCATTCAAAAAACAAAACAACGCATTTGACGCGGTAAATGAAATTTTTCAGTCTCATCGAAGATTTCATGCCCGCCTAAAAATGCTTAATTTTGCCTTCTCCTCAGGACGATCTATATCGTTAGGCTGAGCTTACGTCAGGCTGCCCGGCGGTCGAAGCGCTCTGCTAATGCGGGCTTCGACCGCCGGGCGGCCCCGTACGCTCAGCCTGACAACTAAAAATGACAGAGGGCAATGCCCAGAATGACTTATGAAATACCCCGAATTTAAAAACCTAAGTTACCCGCAAATTGCCGATGAAGTACTTGACTTCTGGAAGGCAAACAAAATATTTGAAGCCTCGGTCGAGGAGCGCGAAGGAAAACCCAATTTTACTTTTTACGAAGGACCGCCTTCGGCCAACGGCGCGCCGGGCATTCACCACGTGATGGCGCGGGCGATCAAGGATATTTTCTGTCGCTACAAAACCCTGAAAGGCTTTCAGGTGAAGCGCAAGGGAGGCTGGGACACGCACGGTCTGCCGATTGAGTTACAGGTGGAAAAGGAACTGGGCATCACCAAGGAGGACATCGGAACCAAGATCAGCATTGAGGAATACAACGCCAAATGCCGCGAAACGGTGATGCGCTTCACCAGCCAGTGGAACGACTTGACCGAGAAAATGGGCTACTGGGTGGATTTGGAAGATCCCTACGTTACCTACGAAAACAATTACATCGAGAGCCTGTGGACTTTGCTCAAAAAACTCTACGATAAGGGATTGTTGTACAAAGGCTACACCATTCAGCCGTATTCTCCGGCAGCCGGTACGGGCCTGTCGTCGCACGAGCTGAATATGCCCGGCACCTACAAAGACCTGAAAGACACGACGATCGTGGCGATGTTCAAGGTCAAAGCCGCCGAGTCGTATCAAGTTTTTAAGAATTTTAGTCAGGAAGACATTCGCATCCTGGCCTGGACGACTACCCCTTGGACGCTGCCCGCCAACTCGGCCCTGACCGTCGGCGCGAACATCGATTACGTGCTGGTCAAAACTTTTAACCCTTATACCTTCGATCCTACGACCGTAGTTCTGGCCAAGGATTTAGTTAGTCAGTTCTTTTCGGAGAAAGGTAAAGATGGCAATTTTGCGGGTTACATAGCTAGTGACAAGAAACTACTGCCCTGGAAGATCCTTACCGAATTCAAAGGCAAAGATCTCGAAGGCATCGAGTACGAGCAACTGATGCCTTACGTCCAACCAAAAACGCCCGCCTTCCGGGTGATTCTGGGTGATTTTGTCACGACCGAGGACGGCACGGGCGTCGTTCACACCTCACCAACTTTTGGTGCGGACGACTTTCGCGTGGCGCAGGCTAACGGTATACCACCAATCATGGTTAAGGACGAAAATGATAAATTCGTACCCATAGTGGATCGTCAGGGCCGCTTTGTGTCGCAAATTGGTGAATTTGGAGGGCGCTACGTGAAGCCGGAATATTACTCGGACGCTGAGCAGGCCGATACTGACTTCAAACCAACGGATGTATTGATCGCCATCAAGTTGAAAGAAGAGGGTAAAGCGTTTAAAGTAGAAAAATACGAACACTCGTACCCCCATTGTTGGCGCACCGACAAACCCATTCTATACTATCCTCTTGATAGCTGGTTCATTCGCACTACGGCGGAAAAAGAAAAGCTGGTGGCGCTGAACAAAACTATCAATTGGCAACCCGAAAGCACGGGATCGGGGCGCTTTGGTAATTGGCTGGAAAATCTAGTAGACTGGAATCTATCGCGTTCTCGATATTGGGGTACACCACTGCCTATTTGGCGTTCAGCTTATGATCAAGAGGTTTGTATTGGTAGTTTGGAGGAATTTAAGACTGGCGAGTGGTATTATTTTGGAGGAGAAAAATTTGAAGAGTATAAGCAGAAGATAAAAGATGAATACGATGATGATGCAACAATGCGATTCTTACAAGAAATCAATTCTG
>JBBSSJ010000220.1:0-7838 GCA_038242095.1 Cytophagales bacterium | reverse complement strand
TAAAGTCAGAATCGGCTTCAACATCGCGCCCAACTACGTGTTTGACAACACGCCGCGCACCGACGGCGACCGGGGCACGGGCATTCTGTTCAACGCCCTGCACACTTGGCCGATCATGCCGATTTACGACGGCAACGGCGAACTGACGCTCTTCAACAAATTTCCCGGCAACACGGGTAACATTTTTTCCTATCCTAACTGGGTAAGAGCCGCGCAGGAGTTGACCAACGAGACGACGGACGTCAACATTCTTACAAACGGTTACGTAGAGTACCGCCCTATCAAGGGCCTGATGCTAAAATCGACCATCAACGCCGAGTTGCGGAATTCCAAGTTCTTTTACTTTAACCCTTCTACCGCTACGAGCGCCATTAACGTCCCAATTCCGACCACGGCCTCCTCGACCCGTTCGACCACCGACGACTTTTCCTGGCTAAACGAAAACCTCGTTACTTACGGACGTAACTTTGGAGAACATAATTTCGAAATACTAGGGGGCTTTACCAATCAGCACTTCCGAAGGGATAACTTCCAGATTCGAGCCGATACTTACGCCGACGACCGCCTGCCCACGGTGCAGGGCGGAATCAACATTAGTCGGGGCGGTACGGGTAGCGGGGTGCAAGAATGGGCACTGACGTCGTTCCTCTCTCGGTTGACTTATAACTTCAAAGGCAAGTACCTGCTGACTGCGGCTATCCGTACCGACGGTTCGTCGCGCTTTGGGGCAGAAAACCGCTGGGGCACCTTCCCCTCGGTATCGGGGGGTTGGGTAATTTCGGACGAAGCCTTCATGCAGGAACTTCCCAAGGTGTCCTTCCTGAAACTGCGGGCCAGCTACGGCATCACGGGCAACAACAACATTGGTAACTACACGCAGTACGCCCGGATCAACAACACGGTCAATGCCGTTTTCGGTAACAATATCGCACCGGGCGCCATCGTAGCCTCGCTTTCCAATACTAACCTGGGCTGGGAAACGACCAAGCAGTTTGATTTTGGCGTTGATTTGGGCTTTTTCAACGACCGCATCCAGCTTACCTACGACTACTATACCAAGCGGACCACCAACCTGCTTTACAACGTGCAGGTACCGCAGGAGTCAGGTTTCGGTAGTTTTGCCGACAATATTGGCGAGATCAAGTTCTGGGGTCACGAGTTTGCCGTAACCAGCCGCAATACGACCGGCCGGTTGCAGTGGACGACCAACGCCAACGTCTCTTTCAATCGCAATAAGGTACTTGCCCTGGCCGACGGCATCGACCGGGTGTACGGTGATTTCCACATTACGAAGGTGGGTGAACCCTTTGGACAATTTTACGGACACCTGGCCGACGGGGTTTACCTGAATAAAGCCGATCTGGATGGTTCGCCGCAAGTACCGGGCCGCTCCACGGTAGGTAGCATCAAACTGGTGGATATCAACAAAGACGGGGTAATTACACGCGGCGGAGATAATGATGATCGTACGATCATCGGCAACCCCTTCCCGAAGTTTATCTACGGCATTACCAACAACTTCCGTTACGGCAATTTCGACCTGAGTATTGTCGGTTCGGGTTCGTTCGGCAATCAGTTGCTGGTGCGCCACCTGTACAGCACGGCCAACCTCGACGGCGTATTTAACCTAGTCGATGAGGTAAAATACCGCTTCCGTACCCCCGAGAATCCCGGTAAAGGCTTTTATGGCACCACGGTGGGTGGCGGCAACGTGACGGGGATCGAGCGTGACTGGATGAACAGCCGCTTCATCGCCGACGCCTCGTTTTTCACCATCAAAAACGTGACGCTGGGCTACACATTCGGAGTACAGAATAAGTACTTCAAATCGGCCCGCCTCTACGGTTCGATTCAGCAGCTCTACGTGTTCACGAAGTACTGGGGCGGCCCCAATCCCGAAACCAGCGCCCAGGGCAATGGTCAGGGCGACGGCGGCAACCTCAGCCCCGGAGTGGACCTGTCGAACTATCCCGTGCCGCGTACGGCCACCATTGGTATCAATTTGAATTTTTAAGTCACGTTGGTCAGAAATACTGACGTTTTGGGCGAACACACGGGTTCGCCCCTACGTGACGAAATCATTCATCATTCATAACCCATTATTCCTATTATGAAAAAATCACTCATATCCCTGTTCACGCTATCGCTGCTGCTCACGGCCTGCAACAGTGACTTTCTGGAAATACTCCCGGAAACCGAGCTGAGTTCGCCCGTTTTTTTCAAGACGGAAGCCGATTTTCAGCAAGCCGTCAATGCGGCTTACGTACCCCTGCGCGACATCGTCAACGGCCGCGCCTGGCTGCTGGGCGAAATGCACTCGGATAACACGTACTACGCCCGTAATCCGCTCTTTGGGGCCACCGAGCAGCAGGAGGACATCGCCGATTTTGCCATTCCTACGGCCGATGGCCTGACCACTAACGTCCACGTACGGGATCAATACCGCCTCGATTACCAGATCATCGCCCGTACCAATCAAGTACTGGTGCTGATCGACGATGTAGATTTCGATGCCGCCTCCAAAGCTAATTTGAAGGGGCAGGCGCAATTCCTGCGGGCCTACGCTTATTTCGAGCTGGTACGCTATTTTGGCAAAGCCCCCCTGCACCTGACCCCGGTTACCAACCGGGCCGAAGCCGCCGCCGAACTGGCCAATACGGAACAACTTTACGCTCAGATCGAGGAGGACGCCCTGGCCGCCATCGCCGCCTTACCCGCCAAATCCAAACAGGAAGCGGGGCGGGTAACACTGGGTGCGGCCAAAACGCTGCTGGCTAATGTGTATATCCAGCAGAAGAAATGGGCGCAGGCTGAGCCACTACTCCGCGACGTGATTACCAGCGGAGAGTATTCCCTGATCCCGAACTATGCCGATGTCTTTTCCACCTCTACGGGAAATAAGAACAACAAAGAGTCGGTATTCGAAGTGCAGTTCTTGGAAGGTTCGGCGGGTTTGAACGGCAGTTTCCTGTATAGCTTTTTGCCCCGGCCCATGACTACGGAAGAACTTAAGCCCATCACAGAAACTTCCAATCCGCAGCCCCAGTCCGGCGAGGGCAACAACATCCCGACGCCCGACATCATCGCGGCTTACGAGCCGGGCGACACGCGTGAAGATGCTTCTATCGCTTACGTGACGCTGAGCGGTAGCCTGCGTAAGGATAAGGTGTATCCCTACATCAAAAAATACGCCAAGCCTCACGCCCTGAACGGCAACCACGGCACGAACTGGCCGATTTACCGTTACTCGGAGGTACTGTTGTTTCTGGCCGAAGCGTTAAACGAACAGGGAAAGACGGGTGAAGCCGCTACTTACATGAACCAGGTGCGCAAGCGGGCTGGCTTAGCCGACACCAAAGCGGCCGCACAAACCGACATGCGCGACGCTATTTTTCAGGAAAGAAGAGTAGAACTGGCCTTTGAGAATAAGCGTTGGTTTGACCTCCTGCGCTCGGGTAAAGCGGTCGAGACGATTACGGCCTACGGTCAGCGCATCAAGAATAATCCGGTAGCCTATTACTACCCGGAAGGATCGCTGCCCCGTCCCAACGCCTTCTCGCAAATCGATCTGCTGTACCCGCTGCCCGCCGACGAATCATCGCTGACGCCTTATTTCTGATCTGATTTTTAGAAGAGTAGACTTTCCAGGGACGGGAAGTTTACTCTTTTTTATTTTTCAGAATTTGCGCGGAACAGACAAGTAATTATGTAGCCTAAGATGCTTTTTTCCGTTGATGAAATGAGTTAATTATTAAATATAGGGTTAAAACACTGGCGACTTCGTCTCAGTTGTATAGCTATTCAAAGATTTTTTATAAAACAAAAACCCAATGTCCAGCAAACGCTTCTCTTCCCTTATTCCAAAATTCCTGCTCGGTGCGGGAGGAGTCATGGGATTAGGTGCTTTCTACACCAAGGTGACACCGTTCGCCCCCACGCACGTCCGGGCCGACGACGACAAAGCCAGTAAGTTAAAATTACAGCCTGGCTTCGTCGCCGAGCACCTGTACAGCCCATCGGAAAACGGACAGGGTTCGTGGGTGTCGATGTGCTTCGACGACAAAGGGCGCATGATTGCCTCCGATCAGTACGGCGCGTTGTACCGTCTGACGATTCCGACCATCGGCTCTGCTTCGACCAAACCCACCGTGGAGAAGCTGAAAATCGGCAATCCCGGCGATACGCTGGGTATGGGCACGGCCCACGGCCTGCTATATGCATTCAATAGCCTGTACGTGATGGTGAATAATCGTGTAACGGACGACTTACCCCGACACAGCGGATTTTACAGGATGCAGGATACCAACGGCGACGATCAGTACGATAAAGTCACACTGCTGAAAGAACTGGAAGGCAACGGCGAGCATGGCCCGCACAGTATCGTGATGTCGCCCGATAAAAAATCGCTTTTTGTGATTGCGGGTAACCACACCGACGCGCCGCAGATGGACGACTATCTGCTGCCCAAAACCTGGAAACAGGATAACCTTTTCCCGCTCATTAAAGACCCGCGCGGCCATGCCAACGACCGCATGGCCCCCGGCGGCTGGGTAGCCAACGTGCAGCCCGATGGCAGCGACTGGATCCTGTACAGCGCGGGCTACCGCAATGCCTTCGACATGGCCTTCAACGACACGGGCGACTTGTTCGTTTATGACGCCGACATGGAATGGGACATCGGCTCGCCCTGGTACCGCCCCACGCGCATCTGCCACGCTACCAGCGGCAGCGAGTTTGGCTGGCGCACCGGCAACAGCAAATGGTCGCCCGCCTTGCCCGACAACCTGCCGCCCGTCATCAACATTGGGCAGGGTTCACCTACGAGTATGCTCTTCGCCAGTAACGCTAAGTTTCCAGCCAAGTACAAAAACACCCTGCTGGCCTTCGACTGGAGCTTCGGTATCGTGCATTCGATTCACCTGAAGCCCAGCGGCTCTACCTTCACCGCCGAACATGAAGAGTTTCTTTCCGGCGTACCGCTACCGCTGACGGACGGCGTCATCGGTCCCGACGGAGCCCTGTATTTTATGACCGGAGGACGTCGCCTGGAATCGGACCTGTACCGGGTGCATTACAAGGGCGACGACGCGCTGAATGCTTCTGCAAAAGTGTCGTCTCCTAATAAAGAAAACGAACTGCGCCGGAGTCTGGAAAAATACCACATGGGTCCCAACAAGGAGGCCGTTGCCGCCGCCTGGCCGGAACTCAATAATCCCGACCGCTTCATCCGCTACGCCGCCCGCATTGCCGTAGAACACCAGCCACTAAATGAGTGGAAGGATAAGGCAACCAGTGAAAAAGACCCTATTACCGCCATTCAGGCTGCCATCGCCCTGGCGCGAACCGATAGTGTCGATAGCGATATCAAAAATAAGCTGAACGCCAATCTTTTGAAGGTCAATCTCAAAAGCCTGACCGAACCCCAGCAGATTGACCTCATCCGCGCCTACGAACTGGTGACGCTGCGCCTGGGCGAACCGGACGCCGCGCACAAAAAGCAGATCATCGCGGCTTTGAACCCCAGCTACCCGTCTAACTCCGCCGAACTGAACCGCTCGCTGGCCCGGATACTGGTAACGCTCCAGGCCCCCGGTGTGATCGAAAAAACGCTGGCGATAATGGACAAAAAAGAGGACACCAGCATGATGCCGGGTGGCACGACCGCCACCTCTTCCGCTGACCTCATCATGCGCAATCCGCAGTACGGCCTGGACATCGCCAAGACGCTGGAAAAAATGCCCCCGCCCCAGCAAACCTACCTGGCGGTGATGCTCTCGTCGGCCAACGACAACTGGACGCCCGCCCTGCACGAGCGGTACATGAAGTGGTTCCGTAAAGCCTTTGAATATCAGGCGGGCCTCAGCTACATCGGTTTCATGGATAAAGCGCGGAATCTGGCCCTTGCTCATGTGCCCGCCGATAAAAAAGCGGCTTACGACAAAATGTCCGGTGGCGAATTGCTGACTACGAACGGCAACGCCTTAGCGCAGAGCGTATATCCCAAAGGACCCGGTAAGAATTGGAAGGTGGAAACCGCCCTGACCGTCGTGGACGATTCCCTGCTAACGGGCCGTAACTATCAGCAGGGCAAGGATATGTACAACGCCATTACCTGCGGCCGCTGCCACGCCATGGGGGGCGATGGCGGCAACATCGGCCCCGATCTGACCCAGCTTGGCACGCGTTTCACCAATAAGGACATTTTGGAATCGATCATCGAACCTAACAAGGTGATTTCCGACCAGTACGCCGCCACGCGCTTCGAGCTTAAAAACGGTCAGTCGCTCGTAGGTCGAATCATCAACGAGGATAAGACGAGTTATACGGTTTCTCAAAATCCGTTTGCTCCTGCTATGGTGGTAAAGGTTGCTAAGAAAGATGTGACTTCGAGCCAGTACTCGCCCGCTTCGATCATGCTGCCCGGTCTGATCAATAGCCTGAACGAGGATGAATTGAAAGATTTGATTGCCTACCTGAAATCGGGCGGTAATGAGAAGAATAAGATGTTCTCGGAAGAAGCATCGGGTAGCAAAGGCGGTAAGTAAGTGGATGGTGGACGGTTAAACTTTTAGTAAAAAGTATGAATTTAAAAAAACAGCATCTCCAATACCCGCTGGGACTCGTCCTGGCATTTTTCTTGGCGACCGTCAGCTTCACTTCCTGCATCAGCCAGAAGCAAGGCGAAAAGGGTTTTGTAAAAATCTTCGACGGCAAGACCCTGAACGGCTGGAAAGGCGACCCAACCTACTGGCGCGTGGAAGACGGTGCGCTGACGGGCGAAATAACGCCCGCGACGCTGCTGAAAACCAATTCCTTCATCGTCTGGCAGGGTGGCCAGCCCGGCGACTTTGAGCTAAAAGGCGAGTTCAAGATTACTGAGGCGGGCAACTCCGGCATCAACTACCGCAGCGACCAACTCACCGACGTCCCCTACGCCCTGCGCGGCTACCAGGCCGATATCGACGGCAAACGTACCTACACGGGCCAGAACTACGAGGAGCGTAAACGCGCTACGTTGGCCTATCGCGGCGAGATTTCCACCATCAACGCCTACGACGGCGATGCTGCTGCTATGGAAACGGTGCGCAAAAACAACAATTGGACTAACCGCACCGTGACCGGTTCTTTGGGTACGTCGGATGAGTTAAAAACCTCCATCAAGCCCGAAGACTGGAACACTTTCCACATCGTCGCCAAAGGCAACCGACTGCAACACTACATCAATGGTAAACTCATGAGCGACGTAACAGACAACGACGCTACCAGCGGCATGAAAAAGGGCCTCCTCGGCGTGCAGGTTCACGTCGGTCCGCCCATGAAAGTGCAGTACCGGGATTTGCGTTTGAAGGAAATGTAAGAGAAGGAGCAAAGGCACAAAGTGGGGCGTCTCGTGGCGCACAAAGTGGTTTGGATTGAGGTAGCGCTGGTTGCCAATTTGCGATAAACACTTAGATGCCTAAATAATTCAACGATTACACACCGGGCGGGCTTTCCCGTTCAACAATTCCACAACATTGACAAAGATAGGTTTCAACGTACTTGCCTGGTCGGCGGTGGTTTCGGAGGATTTGAATCCGATTGCCGAGCGGCTCAAAAAGATTGGTTACGATGGCGTAGAGTGCTTCGTCGGTGCAGCGGAAGACCCGGCGGCTTACCGTAGTTTCGGTGAACATGCAGCCGATTTGGGCCTGGGCATGACCGCCGTGACGGTCGTTAGTCCCGAAACAAATCCGATCAGTGAATCGGCGGCGGTGCGGGAGAAAGCATTGGAACGCATTAAATGGTGCATCGACCGTTCGCATGATTTGGGGGCTACGATCCTGTGCGGGCCGTTTCAT
>JBBSSJ010000219.1:0-7852 GCA_038242095.1 Cytophagales bacterium | reverse complement strand
TTCAGGCCGGAACCCGGTACACCCGAAGCCGCTACCCAGGCACTCTTGATCAAGGGAATCGACTGGATTTAGCCTACCCGGTTGGCTAAGCCGCATCCAGGCCGGAAAATTTCTGGCATAAAAAAACCAGCCAACATGGAGCAACTTGCCCGATGGTTAGCTGGTTTTTTCTTTATGATACTAAGTTTATGCGGTGAAAACTATCGCCCGATCAGCCTTACAGATCGTAGCCATCCAGGCCCAGGAAGTTATACGTGCCGGGTTTGCCCACCGAACCGATCGTGGTTGCGAGGTTAAACTGAGACTTGTACTTTAAGCCGTCGGCCTTTATATCGAAAATATTCATGGAGAAGGACTGAAACGCACCGATATTGTAAAGGTACCGGTTGTCGGATGTGATGTATTGCTCCTTCGAATCGCCGGGAGGCGCAAAATCGCCGCGCTTCTCAAAGGGTAGTTTGCCGGTAACGTTGCCCATGCCGTCCAGTTTGAACGGGGTAATGACATTGCCGGTGAAACTCGATACGTAAAGGCGATCCTTGGTGGGACTGATGACGGTCCAGCAGGCTTCGTCCAGATCGTCTTCTTTTCCGGTAGTAAAGTTGGCGGCTTTTGTTACGGCCGATCCATTATCCGCCAGCACGGTGAGGCTATTGCTTGTTTTGGCTACCGTGACATTGAAATTTGTGGCGTAGAGAAGCTTATTATTATTCGGCGCCCAGTCGATACCAATGGTTCCGGCAATTCCGCTTTCCTCGAAGTGGCGCTTGTTGGATATAGCGCCGTCATTGAAGTCATAAATGTACACGCGGCTCGGGTGCTGTTCGTCCAGGGACGGGCTTTTGGTGCCAAAGTGTGCGATCCCCCAGGTGGCGACGGCCAGTTTGGAGCCATCGTTGCTGAATTTAACGCAGGTAGGACCACCATTTTCCCGCACGTAGGTGTCCAGTTTGGCCATAGGGGTCAGACTTCCGTTGGAGGCGTCGAAGCGGAACAATTGGATATTCCTTTCCTGGTCGGTAGCGTCGGGCTTCGTCAGGTCCATCATGTGAAAGGCGTCATTAGGGTAACGCTCCACGTTCGGGACGTCCTTCTGCACGTTGGGGTTGTTCCACTGGTTCCCCACGACCACCCAGAACGCGCTGTTGCTCCCCTTTACGCGGGTAAAGGCAATACTGACCGGACGGGTGCCGCCTGACATCACGTTCTTCATGAGAGAGAGATTCCCGGTGGGCCGATCCAGGGAGAAAACCGACACGGTATTTCCACCGGCGTTAATATTCAGCAAATAATCGCCGATGATTTTTACGGATCCCTGCGCATCGAAATCACCGTGGGCGTCACCGCCCGCCGCCACATTGGCGCCGCCTTTGCTATCGGTGGAGTAGGCGGTTTCGTCAGTCAACTCCCCGTTGCCCAACCGGCTGAAGCGGACGACCTGATTGGTGGACTCGCCGTTGGTGGAGGTGTAAAGAAACCCCGCTACCTTATTGTCGGTAGGGTTGCCAAGATCGTGGTCTTTGAGGCAGCCCGTGAAGGTCAGCGCCAGTGCGCCGATGAGCATCAGTGATAATTTTTTCATAGGAATTGTTGGTTTGGAGGTGAAAAGAAAGATTAGTAAAGAGGTTATATTTTTTGTAAAATTCCTGCATAGAATTGAATAATTGAGCTTGATTAGTCAAATATATCACGAATTTGTACTATATACGTTGCGGGAGTAAGAAAAGGTTGGGTGCGGGAAAAAATAATTTTTGATCCCTGGATGCTCACATCGTTATGCCTCCGTATTTCTCCAGGAGGCAACTATTTCAATTGGAAAAAGAAGTTGGGGAGAGTTCCACGCTATACAACCCGCATTTTACGCGCCTGAATCCCATTGCAACCTTTAGCAAAAGCGAAAGAATGAGGTAGTACTTGCGGCGCGGTCGCTACGTGGAGTTCAACCTGGTGTGGGACCGGGGCACCAAGTTCGGACTTGAAACCAACGGTCGCACGGAATCGATCCTGATGAGTTTGCCACCCCAGGCGCAGTGGGCCTACGATTTTCGGCCGGAGCCGGACACGCCTGAAGCCGCTACCCAGGCGCTTTTAAAGCAGGGAATCGACTGGGTGGATGCCTAAGCCTCGCGCCAGTCGTCGGTCAGATTGGACAGATCCCAGGCGGAATCGGCAGCATAGCGCAGTTTTCCGTCTTCGATCGTAAGGGGGGAAGGAAAGTTGTTTTCGTAAATCTGTCCGGTTCCCAAACCCTGCGGTAGCGGATTGTCAAACTGTGCCGTGAATTGAGTGATGGCGTTGAGCCCGATGTTGGATTCCAACGCCGAAGTGATCCACCAGTCGATGGAAAGCCGCCGCGCAATCTCGATCCACTCCCGACACTGCCCGAATCCGCCCAGAAGCGTGGGCTTTAAAATAATAAACTGCGGATGAATGGCTTTGAGGAGCGAGAATTTGGCCATGTAGTCTGCCTTGCCGATGAGCTCTTCGTCCAGCGCAATAGGAATGGGCGACTTAGCGCACAACTCAGCCATGAGTTCTGGCTGACCGGCGGCAATGGGCTGCTCGATGGAATGCAGATCATACTGCGCTAGGCATTTTAATTTCTCCCATACGTCGTCGGCCGTGAAAGCACCGTTGGCGTCGACCCGGAGGGTGATTTGTTCCGGCGAGAATCGCCGCCGGATACCCGCCAGCACGCGCAATTCCTGGTCGAAGTCGATGGCACCGACTTTCATCTTAATGGTTGTGAATCCCTGCGCCAGTTTTTGTTCAATTTGCCGGTTCATAAAGTCTTCCGAACCCATCCAGACCAGGCCGTTAATGTCGATCCCGGCTTTATTTCCGAAAGCGCCCTTACCAAAAAGTTGCTTCGTGCCGCCACTCATGAAATCGTACAGCGCCATTTCAACGCCGAAACGAATGGCGGGTAGCTCTATTGGAATGACCTGTTCGAGGATTATGGATAAGTTGAAAGGAAACACTTCCAGATCGAGGCTGTTAAAAAGCCCGCAAATCTCCGCTAACTTTGCCTCAAAATCGGGCCGATCGTCGATGCTGAGGCCAGCCAGCGGTCCGCATTCCCCGTAGCCCACCACCGTAGGTTGCTCCTCATCGGTAATTCTGACAATCCACGAAGTCTTTTCGGTCATGACGCCCCGCGAGGTGCCGGCTTCAAATTTAAAATGTAGCTTGTAGGGTTGAAATTGCAGGTTAAGCGGCATGAGGCAGGCGTCAGGTTTTCAAAAGGAAGGCAAGTATATGAAAAAAAAAGTACCATTCGGGCTGAAAATTATTGGGCGTCGTATGGTCAACGTTTTACTGAAACCCTTCACCTGGCTGTACGGCCTGGTTACGACGTTACGCAACAGGCTATACGACAACCGGATACTAAATTCCACGCCAACCCAACAGTTTTCGGTGGTCGTCGGTAACCTGACGGTTGGCGGTACTGGAAAAACGCCAATGATCGAATACCTAATCAGGAATTTGTCGCAAAGTAACCAAATCGTGACGTTAAGTCGGGGATACGGCCGACAAAGTCGAGGTTTTAAGCTGGCGTCATCCGAGAGTAATGCCGCGGACATCGGGGATGAGCCTTTGCAATATTATGAAAAATTCGCTGGAAAAATTCCGGTGGCGGTTTGCGAAAATCGGGTAGTGGGTGGACAAAGGCTCCATCAGTTATTTCCCGACCATAGACTACTGCTGTTGGACGATGCCTACCAGCACCGCGGGTTACGGCCCAATCTGACTATTATGCTCAATGATTTCCGCCGGCCTTTTTTCCGCGACGAGCCATTCCCGGGCGGGCGGCTGCGCGAAACCCGGCACGGGGCCCGGCGTGCCAACGCGATCGTGACGACCAAATGTCCCACTGATTTTGACCTAAAAACCAAAGCCGAAATAACCCGGGAACTCGTCTGCTACGCCGCGCCGGGAACGCCCTGCTTCTTCGCCAGCGTTCGGTACAGTCCGGTGCGGGCGTTCGACCAAACCGAAGTGGTGGCATCGGCCGTTATATTGGTAGCTGGAATCGCGCAACCGGAACCTTTGGTGGAACACGTTCGGTCCAATTTTGCGTTGAAGGAAGTCAAAATATTCCCCGATCACTTTAATTATCAGCGGGAGGATGTGCTGGATTTGTTAAAAAACCTCAAAAAGGGAGAATTGATCCTGACGACCGAAAAAGATATGGTCAAATTGCGACCTTTGGCCGTTGAATTGAACGCGATATTCCGCTTTGCGTATTTGCCCATCGAAATTGACTTCGGGTCGGACACGCAGGCTTTTGCGGACTGGCTGCAAAGCAACGTGGCCATTCCGGCCCGGCGGCTCGGGAAGGCATGAAGAATTTTATGAATCGAAAACTATATTTATTCCTTTTACTCGTCTCGTTCGGCTGGCTTTTCGGGACAGTAGCGAAAGCCCAAATTCGGCCCGGCAGCATCCGATTGCCGACGGGATCGCCCACCGGCGGCGCTAGCGGCGGTGCCCAAAACGGCCCCGTGCTCGACGACAGTACCCGGACCATCTACGGACCCAGTACCGCACTGCATTTTTACGAAGACGACATCCTGAACAACCGCGACTCGACGCGCTACCGGCTGGACACCTCGCTGACCGACATTCACCGCTGGACTTTCCTGGATCAATCCTGGAATCGACTGGTCGATCTGGGCAATTACGGTACCGCCACGCGTTCCCGGTTTTACCAACCGCACGAGCGGGTGGGCGCGCAATTGGGGTTTCGGGCTTACGACCCCTACGCTATTACGTCCGACGATATCAAGTACTACGACACCCGGTCGCCCCTCACCGAAATGACGTACGTGTCGGGTGGCCGCGGCCGCAACCTGTTGCGCTTTGGCTTCAACCAGAACATCACCAAGTCGCTCAACATGGGCTTCCGGGTGCAGCGGTTCACCTCGAATAAGCAGTACGGTAGTTTCAGTACCATAAAAAGCGAATCTAATCTGGTTTCAAACTGGAATTTTGTTTTCCAAACCAGCTATTTCTCGACCGATAAGAAATACGTTTTGCTGGCGCATTACAATCACCTCAACCATCAAGTGGTAGAGCAGGGCGGCTTGCTGAATGCCGCCGATACGCTCGAATACGAAGGACCGGCCCGACTGGATGATAAGGCCTCTTCCTGGGAACGGCGGCATGTGTTTCATGTCTACCAACAGTACAAGCTGGCCAACGGCTTTCAGTTGTTTCAGCAGGGGGAATACACCAACGTCAAGGATCGTTACGAGGATCCAAACCCGGTATTGGGCGACACAAACGGGGTCTACCGGCAGATTTTGTACGACAGTACCTCCACTTTCCAAGCCGTATATTATCGACTATTTGACACTAAATTAGGCATCAAAGGTAATTTCTCAGGCTTTAATTACCGGGCGTACTACCGGCCGCGTATTTATCGCACCGCTAACGAATACAATACCACCGATTCGACCATAAATACCTACCGGCAGTCGCGCTTTGAAAATATTGTGGGTATTTGGTTAAGCTACTACCTCAAAGATTCGACGCAGTATCTTACCGTTCAGGGCGAGCATTTATTGGGTAAAGATTTCATGCTGCGCGGCGATCTTTCGACCCGTTGGTTCAGAGCCGGGTACCAAACTTCGTTCTGGTCGCCCGACCTAATTATGCAGCGGTACGAGAGCAATCACCTGCGCTGGTCAAATAATTTTAAGCTGTCGGGCGCCAATACGATCTACGGCGTACTGCCGATCAAAACCCGAACTCTGCAATTTTCGCCCGAAGTGCAATATCACCTGGTGAGCAACTATTTATATTACGATACGGCGGCCGTAGCGCGGCAATTTTCGGGCTCATTCAGCCTGTTGCGAATCGGGGCAAAGTTCGCCGGGCAATGGAAACGGTTCAATTTGAAGGGCGAGGGCTACTACACCATCAATTCCAACACCAATATCATTCGTATCCCAGCGTTATTCCTTTCGGGTGAATTGACCTTTGATTTTGTCTACGCCAAGGTACTTTTCGTGCAGTTGGGCGTGTCGGCTTACTACCGTTCCACTTATCTGGCGGATGCCTACATGCCGCTCACCCAACAATTTCATTTACAAAATAGCCTTCCGGTCAACCAATACGCCGTGGCCGATGCATTTGCCACGCTGCGCATTAACCGGGTGCGGTTGCTGCTCAAAATGTCGCACATCAACCAGGGTCTGGGCGTGCCGGGCTACTACACCACCCCAAGATACCTGGGCCTGCAACGCACCTTTAGCTTTGGGGTGTTTTGGCCGCTTTTTGATTGATGGGTGTGTAATTGTTGATGTGTTTATTTGTTTAGTTGAGTTCGAGCTTGGGAGATTTGCTTAACGAAGAAAAAGCCCGCCTCCACTCATTTACGCTCCCACGCTCTCTCTTTGGATCTTTGGACCTTTGCCCCTTAAAAAAATGAAAACCTTTCTCCGCGAAGCGGCCGAACATATTTTTAAAACGCACGATGGACAGCTTGAAAAGGTTGCCATTGTGGTGCCTACGCGTCGGGCGGCTTTTTTTATCAAGCAAGAACTCGCCAATGTCACCGACCGCCCGATCATCAGCCCCGACGCGCTGGCCATCGAGGATTTTGTGGAAAAGGCGAGCGGCCTGGAATCGGCCGATCCGGTGGCGCTGCTGTTTGAACTGTATGAAACCTTCCGGGAGATCGACCCCAATATCAAGTTCGATCGCTTTATGGGCTGGGCATCGGTGCTGCTGAGCGACCTCGACCGCATCGACCAATACCTGGTCGATACGGATTACCTGTTCGACTACCTCACCGAAGCCCGCGCCGTGGAGCGCTGGGAGGCGGCGTTGCCCGAAGGACGCGCCCTCAACGAGACGGCAGGATCTAAGAATTATTTTACGCTTTTCGAGAATATCAAGCTGGTGTACCGCGATTTTCGGGAGCGGCTGGGCCGGAAGAATTTGGCGTACCGGGGCATGGCCTACCGCGCCCTCGCCGAGCAAATGGACGACCTGCCCGCCGACCGTATTCCTTACGCCAAGCTGTATTTCGTGGGGTTCAATGCTTTTACGGAATCCGAAAAAGTCATTATCAAGAAGTTGCGGAAGGCGGGTAAAGCCGAAGTACTGTGGGACACCGACCGCTACTACATGTCGGCCAATACCGACGTGGAGGCGGGAATCAGTCTGCGCGAATACCAGCGCAATGTGGAGTTTGGCCCCTGGCAGTGGACCCACGACCACCTGCTGACTTCGGAAAAGAATATCACCGTCTACGGCGTACCGAACGCGACGCTGCAAACCAAAATTGCGGGCGCGCTCTACTCTGAAATGCTGCGTAACGACGACCCCGACCACCCCGTACCAACCGCCATTGTGCTGGCCGACGAAGACTTGCTGCAACCCATGCTTTACTCGCTGGACGAGGACGTGGAGGATTTTAACATCACAATGGGCCTGTCGCTGCGGAGTTCGATGCTCTACACGCTTATCGACAGCATCTTCGAGTTGCAAATGAACGTGGCCGAAATGAAAACGGCGGAAGGTAAAACTTTCAAGGTCGCGCGGTTCAATCACAAGAATATCAGTAAGGTACTCAACCACCCTTTCATCCGGCACTACGAGCACATCGTGCTGCGCAAGCCCCGCGCCGAAGGCAGCGACGATGCTGGCGAGTTGACGATTATCCAGAAAACGCTGCGGGAAATCAATTATAGCAATCGGGTCTTTTTGAGTACTAAGGATTTGTTGGAAATAAGCGACGACCATCCGCTTTTCAGAACGCTCTTTACTTACTGGAAAAAGGACGATTCCGAACAGATCATCCAGTCGTTCTATGATCTGATCGATCAGTTGCGGGAGGTTT
>JBBSSJ010000218.1:0-7857 GCA_038242095.1 Cytophagales bacterium | reverse complement strand
GGTCTTCTCATCGCGGGCCACGTTTACAATCTGATCTTCTGTAAGCCCTGGAATATTAGAAAAAGCGTTTCTTGAAGGATTGAGCAAGACAAATCATTGTCAACTGTCAACTTATTTATCGTATTCCACTTCGAAGCGGCTCAAATCGGGCCGCCTTTTTCTATTGCGGTTGATCTCGGATTCAAAAACGGCTTTACCCAGATTTGAGATAAAAGGAAATCCTATTTTATCGTATTCGTAGATATCATCGTTGAAAATCTGATTTTCGTTGGTATAAATCACCGCAGAAAGCATGAACTCGATGCCCCGCTCAAAATCCACGATGTAGGCATTGTCCAGCAAAAAACCGTAGGCGTCGCCCACTTTGTTGAACAGTCGGATATGCCGGGGCATCCGTTTCTTGCTATCTCCAAAAAGGAAGAACTTCACGTGGCTGTCGTTAAAATCCTCAGAATAGCTTTCGGGATAACTTGTCTCCATGGGCAACTGTGACATGTAGCGGTACAAAAACGGGTAGTCGTCGGGCTGCAAGTCGAAGCGTTGGGCGGGGTCCAGAGTTTCAGGAAAAAAGATCGCTTTCAATAACTTATGCTGATCTTCCAGCGCGAAATAATTCTTGTCCGTAAAGTCAAAGGGCTCCTGCACTAATTTACCTCCCCTCATATAACCTTTTCCCATTAAAATCGGGGCCTGAGGCTTTTCGACGGTATCGGCGTAGGCCATTGGTTGCTGGTAAAGCACTTTTCCATCTTTTTCAAATCGAATGGGATTGGTGTATCGATTTTCTTCGGCACTCATCTGTAGTTCCAACCGATGCCGGATGCGTACATCACTGTATCCCTTCTCGCGCATTTTTTTGTTAAAATCCTCCTGACCGATAAACTCATACAGGCGGTTGAAGGCATCGTTGTCACTCGCTAGTAAAATTTTGCGGGCGTAGTGTGCCACTGAAGGCTGGCCGTTCTGCGCGGTAGTGTCGGCCGCCACGGCGGTTTGTTCCGGACGGGCGGCTTCGGTGTACATGGTTGTGTACTTATCGAGGTCGGGTATATTCAATTGCTTAATTTTTTCCAGCGCCAGCAGCACAGCGGGTAACTTGACGGTACTGGCCGGATAAAAATACTGGTTACGATCGACACGGTAGCGATAGGTTTTAAAACTTGGCTCGTTGCGGCGATTCCGGTCGATTTTGGTATACATGATCTGTACGCCCTTCGCACCGGGATTGGCCAGGATCTCCTTAAACCCTTCGGGATGGCTGGCCAGGATTTTTTCGAGATGAGCATCGGTAACGGGCTGGGCAGCAAGGGCAAAAGGAAGCATTAGGATGGCGATCAGCAGGAGTAGAATAGAAGTGCTGCGGGAGGTTCGGGTAGGACCGGGCATAGTCGAAAACAAGTCGTCAAATGGTTCGGAGCAGGAAATCGTCGATCGTTTCCAATAGGCAAGATACTTTTATTTTGGCAATCTTCTGAGAAACTATCTTGGGCAAGGTGCATTATAAACGGGCTGTTCCGTACTTTGTCCATAGAAGAAAATTGAAATTATAAGCATGTCCATGGAAAAGAAAGAACTAAGGAGTCGGGGCTGGTTTGGTAAGGAGGGCAAAGATGGGTTTATTTACCGCGCCTGGATGAAAAACCAGGGTTTTCCCGCCGACGAATTCGAGGGACAGCCCGTCATTGGGATTTGTAATACGTTTTCGGAACTTACGCCCTGCAACGGCCACTTCCGCGAATTGGCGGAGTCAGTCAAGCGCGGCGTATGGGAGGCTGGCGGCGTCCCGCTCGAATTTCCGGTGATGTCGCTCGGCGAGACGCTCATCAAGCCCACCGCCATGCTGTACCGCAACCTGGCGAGCATGGACGTCGAGGAATCCATCCGCGCCAACCCGATTGATGGCGTGGTGTTGCTCTGCGGCTGCGACAAAACCACGCCTTCGCTGGTCATGGGGGCGTGCAGCGTGGATATTCCCACGATCGTGGTTTCGGGTGGACCGATGCTGACGGGTCGCTACCGCGGCAAAACGATCGGGACCAGCGACGTATGGCGGTTCAGTGAAGCTTACCGGCAAGGCCAACTCAGTCAGGAAGAACTCACGACCGCCGAGGCCTGCATGTGCCGGAGCGCGGGCCACTGCGCCGTGATGGGTACGGCCTCGACAATGGCCTGCATGGTGGAATCGCTGGGCCTTACCCTTCCCGAAAACGCCGCCATTCCCGCCGTGGACTCGCGCCGCAAGGTCGCCGCTCACCTATCGGGCCGCCGTATCGTGGACATGGTAAAGGAGGACCTGCGCCTGTCGCAGATCCTGACCCGCGAGTCCTTCGAGAACGCCATTAAGATCAACGCCGCTATCGGCGGCTCCACTAATTTCGTGATCCACCTGCTCGCTATCGCGGGAAGAATTGGCGTCGATTTATCGCTGGATGATTTCGACCGATTGTCAGCTGAGGTACCGTTGCTGGCCAATTTGCAGCCGTCGGGTGGATATTTTATGGAAGATTTTTACTACGCGGGAGGTTTGCCGGTGGTTATTAAGGAGATGATATCCAAGCTGCATCCCGAGGCCATCACAGCCAACGGCCGCACCGTCGCCGAGAACTGCGCCACCGCTGAATGCTTCGACCCCGAAGTGATAGGGACCCTCGAAAATCCTGTCAAAGACCTCACGGGGCTGGTCGTGGTGCGGGGCAATTTGGCCGAGAACGGCGCGGTACTCAAACCTTCCGCCTCGCTCAAACCCGAACTGATGCAACACCGGGGGCCAGCCCTGGTCTTTGAAGATATTGACCATTACAAGGCGCGCCTGGACGACCCCAATCTCACGCTTGACGAAAATACGGTAATGGTCCTGAAAAATGTTGGTCCCAAAGGCTATCCCGGCATGCCCGAGGTGGGCAATATGTCCATTCCCAAGCGGCTGCTGGAACAAGGCGTAATGGATATGTTGCGCATTTCCGACGGCCGGATGAGCGGCACCGGCTTTGGTACGGTCGTGCTTCATGTATCACCCGAAGCGGCGGTAGGCGGTAACCTTGCCTTGGTCCAGGATGGCGATATGATCGAACTTGACGTGGCCAACCGCCGCCTCCACCTCGACGTGTCCGACGACGAACTGGCGCGTCGCCGCGCCGATTGGAAACCGCTCCAACTCGGCTACAATCGTGGGTACGTCAATCTGCACATCAACCATGTCATGCAAGCCCACGAAGGTGCCGACCTCGATTTCCTGCGCGGCGGCTCGGGCGATAAAGTGACGCGAGATTCGCATTGAAAAGACACAAAGTTGCAAAGACGGTCGGCCGCTGCCGTCCAAAGGCACAAAGTTGGGCGGCCTGTGCCGCATTAAGCTACTAGTTTGTGAGTGTGAATGTTTAACTATCATGGAAAAAGAATTTGCCGATCAGGTGGCTATCGTGACGGGGGCGGGGCAAGGAATAGGGCTCGAAATAGCCCGACAAATGGCCCGGAAAGGGGCGGCTGTCATTTTAAATGATGCTGATTCTGTTTTAGCAGAAGAAGCGTCGGCGAAAATTCAGGGCGAAGGCGGGCGATGCGTGGCTGTAGCGGGCGATGCTTCTGATGAGATAGTAATTGGACAGATGGTGGTGGCAGCCGTCGAGAATTTTGGTAAGCTTACTATTGCCGTGGCTAACGCGGGTATTACGTTGTTCGGAGATTTCTTTGAATATCCGGCGGCGGACCTACGGCGCGTGCTGGACGTAAATCTTGCGGGATCGTTCCTGCTCACACAAGCGGCGGCGCGACAAATGCGGACGCAGAAAACTGCGGTCGGCGGGCGCATCTTGTTGATGTCGTCGGTCGTAGGCCATCAGGCGCATCAGTACCTGGCAGCCTACGCCATGACCAAAGCCGGATTGGAAATGCTCGCCAAGAACCTGGTCCTCGAACTTTCACCCCACGGTATCACGATCAATACCATTGCGCCGGGAGCCACCATTACCGAGCGTACGGTCCGCGAAGATCCGACGTACGAGTGCGTTTGGTCGGGCATTACGCCCACGGGCCGACCAGCCAGTGTGGCCGACATTGCCAACGCCGCGCTGTTTTTGTTGTCACCGGCTTCCGGGCACATTACAGGCCAAAGTCTGGTGGTGGATGGGGGGTGGACGTCCGTCAGCCCCTTGCCCGATTTAAGTAATATGGAATTGAAAAATAATCTTGAAAATGACTAATTCTGAAATAATAGCTGCCCTCGAACTCACCGCCCGGCTGCTGGAACTTCATAACGCGGATGGATTCAAAATCAGGGCGTACAGCGGTGCGGCATTTAATCTTGAAAAACTGATCGATAAGCAAATTGCTGATTTGTCATTTGGTGAACTCACGGCCATTCAAGGCGTGGGCAAAGGCGTAGCCGGGAAGATCATTGAACTGGTCGAAAAAGGCAGGATAAAGGAAACCGAGGAACTGCTCGCCGATACGCCGCCGGGGGTATTGGAAATGTTTAAAATTAAAGGGATCGGTCCCAAGAAAATTGCCGCGCTTTGGCACGAAGCGGGCATCGAAACCATCGCCGAGCTGGAAGCTCGTTGTCAAGACGGCAGCATCGCCAAGTTGAAGGGCTTCGGAGAAGGTACCCAACAGAAAGTCCTGGATTCTCTGGCGTTTCTGCGGAGCCAAAAAGGAAAGTTGCGAATGAATCAGGCCGAGACGCTTTCGCAATTGGTACTCGATGTGCTGGAACAAAATTTCGATCGGGTGGAAGTGGCGGGCGAGGTGCGCCGCAAGCTGGAAACCGTCGAAACCCTCCGCTTTCTGATTGCTGCCGATTCGCCCGTGGCGACTCAGAAAAAGTTAAATGGGATTGAAGTCCTGCATCAGGACGTACCCAATTCGACCCCGTTTGTATGGCGTGGCAAGGCATTCGATCAGGATATTTTGGTAGAAATTATCTCGGTCGCTTCGGCAAGTATCGAAAGCGAATTGTTTATCCGGAGCGCGGCTGAGGGCCATTTGGGACAAATAGCCGCCGAAGGAAACACACTTTGGCAAATTGCCCGGGCGGAAACCGGGTCGACCGAGGAGGAAATTTATGCCAGAGCCGGCTTACCTTACATTGTCCCCGAGATGCGGGAAGGCTACGGAGAATTTGCCTGGGCGGAGAAGAATAAAAATGAAGACTTGGTAACCTGGGACGACCTCAAAGGCATCCTGCACAACCATAGCACGTACTCGGACGGCCAAAATACGCTGACTGAGATGGCTGATTTTTGCCGGGAATTGGGTTTCGAGTACCTCGGCATCGCCGACCATTCTCAAACCGCTGCCTACGCTAATGGCCTGCGCGCCGACCGGGTGCGGACGCAACATGCCGAGATCGACCAGCTCAATGCCCGCTATGCCACTGGAGCCACCGGAAAGCCTTTCAAAATTCTAAAAGGCATCGAATCGGATATTCTGGGCGACGGTACGCTGGATTATCCCGACGAAGTACTCGCCACCTTCGATTACGTCGTTGCCTCCGTCCACAGTAATTTGACCATGTCGCTTGCCAAAGCTACGGAGCGCTTGCTGGCTGCCATAGAAAATCCTCACACCACGATTTTGGGCCATCCCACGGGCCGTCTTTTGCTTTCGCGCGATGGCTATCCCATCGATTACAAAGCCGTCATCGACGCCTGCGCCGCGCACAACGTCATCATGGAAATCAACGCCAGCCCCTGGCGCCTCGACCTAGATTGGCGCTGGGTTGGCTACTGCCTCGAAAAAGGCGTAAAGCTCAGCATCAATCCTGATGCTCACACCACGCAAGGTTACTACGATATGCACTACGGCGTAGCCATTGGCCGCAAAGGCGGCTTGACCAGAAACATGACATTTAATGCTTTGTCGCTAAAAGAAATTGAAACTTGGCTGGCAAAGAAAAAAGCAAACCTCACATCTTCAGAATCGTAAATTCGACCCTACGATTTTTTTGACGGGTCTCTTCAGTGATGTTGCTAGCAATCGGATTGGCCGGGCCCCAGGCTTTGGTTTGAATGCGCGCCAACTCGATTCCCTGCGTATTGAGATATTTACTGACCGCCAAAACTCGGTCCTCGGAAAGTTTGACATTCTTCTGATAATCGCCGACGTTATCGGTATGGCCTTCCAGGAGCACTTCCATGGTGGGGTGCTCTTTCATCATCGTCACAATTCGCTGCATTTCGGGGTAGGAGGAACTCACCACATCGGCGCTGCTTTGCGCGAACATGATCTGACTCAGCCTGATTTTCTGTCCGACCTTAATGGGCAGCATCGTAATGTTCTTGCGAATGGTCCTGAAATTGGTCTCCCGTTGCAAGTCGATTTCCTCAGTCACCGGAAAATAGCCTTCGTGGCTGGCCGTGAGTCGGTAGAGGTCTTTCAATGGCAAAATCATCTTGTACTCGCCCGTTTCGGGTTCGTAGGTGACCTTGGCAAATTCTTCATTCGATTTTTTCAGGTCGGCAATAATTTCCGCGCTCATCAACTGGTTCGTCTCCGAGTCGATCACATTGCCCGACACAATAGCGACAGGCTCAGGTTTGATGGAAGGAAACAGCCGCACACGGAAAATGTCCTCCTCGCCAAACGAATTCTCGATCGAACTCAAGTAAGCGTATTCTGCCGAGGCGGGAATATTGAAGTACCCATCCCACTGCGGCGTGTTGATGGCCGGCCCCAAATTTTCCGGCTCCGACCAGTTGGTCCAGGTATCGTCGAGACGGCGGCTAAGGTAGATGTCGCCGTTGCCGTAGCCGCTGAACCCGGCGGATGTGAAGTAGAGGGTCTTGTCGTCAGAGGCGATGAAGGGCGAGCCTTCGTAGTCGGGCGTGTTGATGATCGAGCCCATATGCCGGGGCTCTGACCAAGAATCCTCTCCTTCCAGGAAACTAACGTACAAATCTTTGTTACCCTCGGTATCCTGCCGTTGGACTGAAAGCACCATCACCTTTCCTTTGGCCGAAATGGCAAACTCGGTGTATTTTTTGTTGTGGTCGTTGTAATGGTTTTTAATGCGGCATTCCTTGGGAAACGACCAACCACTGGCGGTACGGACGGTTTTGGAAAGCCCTTCTACCATCGAACCGTCGGGCCGATAGACGTTAATTAGATAAAGGGTTTTGCCATCGGGCGATATACCCGTCGCAGCGTTGTCGCCTTCATTGTTGATGGGTGCCTTCATGTTTAAAGCTTCTCCCCAATTATTGTTTTTATCAAGATTCGATACCCACACATCTTGGTTGGTGGCGGAACCAATGTTTCCCGCGTATTTACCCCGCGTAAAGTAAAGCGATCGGCCATCGGGCGAGATCACCGGGGCCACTTCCTGTCCCGTAGAATTAACCATCTTGCCCAGGTTTTCTTTCTGTAAATCCTTGGGCACATCGGCCGTGACGCGAATGGCGCCGTTCATGGGATCAGTAGAGGAGGAAATGCCAATGGCGTCGATCTGATTGAAGCCCAACACCCGCGAAGGCTGCAAAACGATTTTGATGGCATTTACCATTAAGGTAGCTGTGGTGTCTGAAGGGAAAACGTAGGTCATCTTGCCCAATTCCTTGGTGGGCGTTATGGAATTCTCGATCAATAAATGCTCGCCGGTTTTCTCGTCGTAGGCGTAGACCCGCACGATGGCGCCAGCGTTAAAGTTTTCGGCAATCGCAACTTGCCGCAATAGAATGGCTTTATCGTAGCCTACCTTGATCCATTCCTCGTTCACCGAGTTGACCTGCGCGGGTGCCCAGGCACAGGGGCTATCGCCCACGCCGGGCAATTTATTGGGACGGCCTAGCACCTGAACTGCCCGAAATTCTTTTCCATAGGGGCCGGGGCGGTATTCCGAGGAGTAGCCCAACACTTTAGAAG
>JBBSSJ010000217.1:0-7892 GCA_038242095.1 Cytophagales bacterium | reverse complement strand
TTTTCCACAGCGCTAAGGCTTCACTAGCCGCGTTAAAAGAATCGCAGGGCTATTTTATTAGCATCGCCAGCCTGGCGGGTACCAATTTCTTCGAGCAGGGCGCGGCTTATAACGCCAGCAAATTCGGACTCGTCGGTTTTACGCAGGCTATGATGCTCGACGTGCGCGACGATGGTATCAAGGTAACCACCATCATGCCCGGCTCCGTTGCCACGCATTTCAACGATCACGAACCAAGCGAAAAGGACGCCTGGAAAATCCAACCCGAAGACATCGGCCAAATCGTGGTCGACCTTATCAAGATGCCTGCCCGGACGCTGCCCAGCAAAGTGGAAGTGCGGCCGTCGATGCCACAGAAAAAATAAAATAAAGAGTAACGCAAAAAGGAGAATTCGGGGTAGCTCAGATCCTCCTTTTTGCATTTTTGTATATGCTTGTCTAAGTGCAATAGACCTCCAAGCATTTCCTAATATCGTCTCCCCCGACGACCATCTCCCCCACCGTTTTCAAAATCTGCCTCCGAAGCGCCGCCCCGGAAATGACGGAGATTGTAGGTAAAAGTCAGCATGAAGTAGCGCTGCAATACGTTGGATTGGACATCCTCCACAAAAATATCGGTGACGTTACGGCGAATGCTGATATTCTGTTTCAACAGGTCGTAAACATTCAAGCTAATTTCACCGCGTTGGTTGGCAAATACCTTCTTACCGATGCTCATGCTCCAAATGGCATAATTGGTGTTAAAACCCGCCGAAAGTCCTTTGTTGATTCGATGCGATAGGTCAGTGCGGTACACCATGCCTTTCCAGATAATCCAGGTCAGGCGCGCGCGGGTACTTTGGTTAAAGTAGTTCTCCCGACTATCGCGAAGTGAGCGGCCAATGGTATTGAAGCCCGACCGCGAGCTCACGTAAAAGTCAACTGACTCACTAATATTGCTGCTCAATGAAACGCCCACGCCCACGTTGGTGGTCGAGGTATAGTTGATGAGCGAGTCGATTTGACTGGGTAAACGGGTATGACTCGCGTAGCTGTAAAGGCTGAGTTTAGATTTTAAAAAATCCAGTGGCTGTCCGTAGGTAACAAATGAATTGATTCGATAGTACCCGTTCAGGTTGACCGGCCGGGAGAGTTGCGAGCCGGTCTGCAGCGTATCCTGGTCGGTAAGCGCAATGGGTGAACGAGCCGTCAGGGTACTGGTAGTAATGTAATTGGAAGTAAAGGAAGACTCGAGATTGGCGAAAAACGTGTGGTTGTTCTCCGGATTTTGAGCGCGATAGCGGCCGCGAAAACGATTTTCGTAGGCCTGCACGAGCGACGGATCTCCCGTCCTTACGTAAAGTGGATTGGAAATATCAAACACATTTTGCAATTGCCCGATCGAGGGCGCGTCGGTCCGGGCCCGGTAGTCGATTTCAATATTATTAGTTTTTGAAAACTTGTACTCGAATCGCATCGAGGGTAAAAAGTTTTTGAAAGTTCGGTTGAGTTCAATCTCACGCGGATACACTTGATCATTGTGGAGCCGGGCGCGTTGGTACTCACCTTCCACCCGAATACGAAGCTTATCGGTCCGGTACTGGTAGCTTAGTTCGGTTTCTTCCGTCAGGTAATCGCTTTTGAAGGTATTACTTAAACCCGTATTCAGGGCGCTGTATTGGCCGGTTCCCTCGTTAAAATCGAAAAGCCGGCGATCGTTGTCGTCGTAACGGTTGCCGCGCTCGTGCTGGATTTCTACCCGACCGTTTTTACCCCAGGGCTCAGTATAGGACAATTCCGCTTCCCAGGAAAATCCCCGTCCCCCAAAATCAGTAAACTGATTAAGTATCTTGTTGCGGTCAGGTTCCCGGAAATAGATGTTATCGGCCAGGCGATAATTTTCATTGTCGTTGTAAGTAAATCCGGTATTGAGTCGAAAAGTTGTGGTGCGGCCTTTTTTGCCGAAAGCGTGGCTGTAAAGTAACGTATTGCGAAAACTAAGGTTATTCCGCTTGGCGTTGGATCTATTATTAGTTTGATTTAGAGGGCCATTGGTATTCTCAGTCCGACCCAGGAAATTAGCAACATCATCCGCCCGGCGATAAGAGAAGTTAGGACGAAGCAGAATCCGGTTATTGTCGTTGATCTTATAACTAATGCGCATATCGGCCTGATGTACCGCGTCCCGGTCGGTACTTTGGCTATTTTCCTGATATGTACGCCCCGAATCCGCCAGGCTCACAAAGCTTCTGAATTTAGAACTGACGCCAAAGTTTTCCTGATGGCTGAACGAGTAGCTGCCGCTGGCCTCAATTTTAGGCGTCCACATATCAGAAAAGTTTGCCCCGATCGAATTGGTCTTGATGATGCCGTCCGGCGTGCGGCCGCGCCGGTTGCTCTCTTCCGCGCTGAAGCTTGTGCTGTTGATATTGTTGCTTAGACCTGTAATGGTAAAGCGCCGATCCTCGTTGAACATGTTGATGCTTGCCCCGGCGAGGTAGCGTTCGTTGGTACCGTAGCCGCCCGATATTTTACCAAATTGCCCCACGCGGCGATTGGGCTTGGTAACGATATTGATGGTCTTGATGCGATCCTTATCATCGTAGCCGCTCAATTCGGCCTTGTCACTCCGCTTGTCGAAAATTTGAATATTCTGAATGACCTCGGCGGGTAGGCTCTGCAATGCTTTGGCCACATCATTACCGAAATAGGGCTTCCCATCGATCAAAATCTGTTGGATGTCTTCCCCCTGGGATTGCACCTTCCCGTCCTCCAGCGTGACACCCGGTAGCTTCTGTATCAGCTCCCCGGCACTGGCATCGGCGGCTGTTTTAAAGGCCCCGGCGTTAAATTGCGTCGTGTCGCCCTTCTGCACGGCGGTGGCCAACTGGCCCACTACCTGTACTTCTTTCAGCAAATTTACGTCCTCTTCCAGGCTAAGCGTGCCCAAATCAATCGGACCGTCTTCCACATCGACCGATTTGGAAACGGGCTTGAAACCCATGTAATTGATTTTGACCAGATAGGGCCCGGCCGCAATATTTTCAAACACAAATTCTCCGTTAGCGTCGGTACTTTCGCCGTTGGTGGCTGTTTTCTCGGTGGATTTCTGAATGGTAACGATGGCGCCGGGCATCATCGATTTGTCAGTAGCGTTTTGTACCCGGCCTTTTACAGAAAATCTTTGGGCAAAAACGGGAGTAATAACAAAAAGCAACACAATTTGAAGCAACAGGTAATGCTTAAAATTGATAGTGGTAAAAAAAGGCATGGAAAAGTGGGTTTTATCCTTGGTATTTAGGGCAAAGTGCTAAAATCTATGCCGGGCTCTCGGGTAACAATGTTTTTCCGCTGGAATTCTTGCCCTATCTTCACATAATTATCAAGAAACCCACAATTCTGCAAGAAAAACTGATCTTGATGAACGCCTCCGGCGTAATCGAGCCGGTAGCCTTTGCGAGCAGTGGCATCGGCAGAGAATCCCGCCCGGGTCAGTGGAGTCCAATCACCGGATACCGCGCGCACCCACTGATTTCCGAAATAAACCCGTCGCCCGATAGCCCCGGTTTCCGGCAGGAAGTTTTCCAGGAATGAGTGCAGCCTTTTGAGGTGCGTGGAAGTTTTGGGCCGCCGAAAACTTGCGATAAGCTGCCAGTCACCCACTTCCGGCGCAAAAAAGTAGGCGGTGTAGGTAGTGGTGCTGTCGTTGGCAGGCTGTCCCCGCAATAGGAAACGATACGTTTCGCCCGCCCGCCATCCGAACTTCAAATAACTCTGCCCGCCAGCGCCTTCGTTCCCAAACTCTCCCGAGTGTACCTCTGCTCCCTTACGCAGCAGAGCAATGCGCTGATTTTCGGGGATCGACTTGGGATCGTCGGTCGTGAAAGGACTCCATACCGAGAACAACACCCGCCGCTCCGTCGCTGAGTTTACCTGCATGCCGAAGTACCCTTCCGCAAAGCCATTGGCCATATAATAGGAACCGATGATATCCTGTCCGGCGGGAACTGTCACCTCGTTGTAAAACCACTCGATTTCTGCCTGTCCATCGATTGGATAGTTTAGGTGCACCGAAGGCCCGCGCCGGCCCCAGTAGAAGTAATTATCCTCGTTTCCCTTAACGAAGGCCGCCGAGTCATTCACGGCGTTTCCTTCCAAGATCAGTCCCTTGATTTGGCCGAAGTTTGGCGCCGTTCTTTTTAGCCCGGTGAATTCAATTTTAAGGTAGCCCGGCTGCGCTGCTGTCCATTCACCCAGAAAATGTTCCGCTTGATTTCCTGCCTTAAAATCCTGAACAACAGACTTCCCTTTCACGGTAGCCTTGATCCTGGTCCCCTGCGCTATGGTCCCGTCGAGATACACGCGGACGCTGCCGGGCTTGGCTAATCGCACGTAAGTCGCAACCGTCGCTTCCGGGCTTCGCCAATCGGTCAGGCCCGATGCCTCGATCTTTTCTGTCGTGGCCCCTTGCACCCAGGAATTCCCGCCCAGCGGGACATAGATTCTGGTACCCTCGGCGGGTAGCGGCGGCGCAGCGGTTGAGCATCCGAAGAAGAGGGAAGCCAGCGAAAAAATGAGCGATTGGATCATCGTTTTGTAGATTAATTAGATTAATAAAGCTGTGTCGTTTGACTGAAAAACCCTTTTGTTTTTCCAAACAATATTGTTTAGATTTGGTTGGCCATGAAAGAATTAAGCTCCCATCCAATCAATCGATTCCAGGTGCTGATCCAACCTTTTTGTTATGAAAACAAACGATCCATCAATTGATTCAATACGTCGGGTTCTGGTAACCGTATTCTTTCTGTTACTCACCACCGCCAGCCACGCCAATTACCTTCTCATCCCGATGGATGACCGGCAGACCAACCACCTAAAAGCCTACGGAATCGCGTATTCCGTATTAAAAGAAGGACTCGATGTCGATTGGCTACTTAATTATCGAGGCGGCAGCTACCTGATCCGTGCCGTCTCTGTCCTGGAAAAGGAGTGCCGCACGCGCGGGGTGGCCTACGAGGTGATTTCCGATGCCAAAACCGCCGCCATCCTGGCGCAAATCGCCGTGCCTGAGGTGAATATGGACGCCGTGAAACTGCAAAAGGCCGCGCGCATTGCCGTGTACTCCCCCATCAAAATAGGTCCGGCCACATTTGAGTACAATGATGCCGTATTGCTGGCGCTAAAATACGCCGAAATTCCGTTCGAGGTCGTATACGATGAAGAAATTCTGGACGGCGATTTGGCCAAATATGATTGGCTACACCTGCACCACGAAGATTTTACGGGGCAATATGGCCGTAATTTAGGACGGATGTCGCAGGAAGACGTGCAGGCGCAGGAAGCCATCGCCCGTAAGTTTGGTTACGCTAAAGTATCAAAAATGAAGCTCGCCGTGGCCAAGCGAATCAAGGAATTTTGCGCGGGCGGCGGTTATCTGTTTGCGATGTGTTCGGGGGCCGAAACGCTCGATATTGCGCTGGCGGCCGAGGGAGTGGATATCGTCGATGCCCAATTCGACGGCGATGGCGTCGATCAAGACGCGCAATCAAAACTGGATTTCAGCAAAACCCTGGCTTTCCAGAATTTTGAGCTGCAGCTTGACAACGGCTACGGCGGTATGTGGTTTTCGGATATCAACGCGTCGCTGGGCAGTTACGGTTTCGGCACGTCCGACGATGTATTCTCTCTGTTCGATTTTTCCGCTAAATGGGACGTTATTCCTTCCATGCTGGTTCAGAACCACGAGTTTCAGATTCGGGAATTCAGCGGGCAGACCTCGGCTTTTACCAAAAAAACGGTAAAATCCAGTGTACTGGTCATGGGCGAAAGCAAATCCTCGGACCGCTATCTCTACGGCGAGTTAGGCGTGGGACAATGGACTTTCTACGGTGGTCACGATCCCGAAGGAAGGCGCGGCGGGCACCGCATGATGACTGACCTGAACCTGTATCCCCACTCGCCCGGCTACCGCCTTATCCTTAATAATATCCTGTTTCCTTCGGCCAAAAAGAAGAAAAGGAAAACGTAGTTCAATTGACAGTGGACAGTAGTGACAGTGGACAGTAGTTCTCTACCGACAATTTTCATTGTCAACCCTCAACCGCCCGGGCGGCCCCGTGTTTACTGTCCACTAATTAACCACTTCCGCTTTTAACTTAATCGAATCCACCACGACGCGCTCCTTTTCTTCGCGCTTCTCTTTCTTACGGAAGAAGCCGCGCAGCAGAAAGTTATGTTGTAGCGCTTCCAGACTCTCGTCGAGCTTTTGCGAACTGCTTTCCAGGTTACTGACGGTCGTTTTGATATTGTCAGCGGTTCCTTTGTCGCGCAGTAAGACGTTCAAAGTGTTGTCCTTGTTTTGGGTTAAATCTTTGGACAGATCCTGGGTCGTCTGCTTCAAGCCGGCGACCATCGCGCGGGCGGTGTTGGCCGTTTCGCTGAGCTCTGACACCGTCAAGCGCACTTTTTGCATGATGAGGGTATCCGTTACGGCATCATTGGCCAGGCCGCCAGGCTTATTCAATTTAGCGGCGTAGGCGTTAAGCGAACTGGTAACGCTTTGCGCTTGAGCCGCGGCCCGTTGCAAGGTCGTCATCGTTACTTCCAGGTTATTGTATAATTTTTCGTCGGCCAGCAGTTTACCAATCGAACCTTCTCCACTGCGAATTTTAGCGCTGATTGTCTTAAAATCGTCCGTAATAGCCAGGATATTTTTATTGTTGGCTTGTAAAGTATTCATGATATCCTGCTGGCTGTCTTCCTTCTTGACGCGCAATACGTCCCCATCCTGAATGGGTTCGGCTTGCGGACTACCGCCTTCGATTACTACGATCTTGTTGCCGATTAGTCCGTCTGAGCTAATCTTCACGACGGCGTCTTTACGGATATACTGCTGTGATTTCTCCTCAATATTAAGAATTACTTCCACCTGAGACTCGCCGGTAAAGAATATGTCCTTCACCGTTCCTACTTTCACCCCGCTGAACCAGATGTTATTGCCCACTTTCAGGCCATTGACGTCGTCAAAAGTGGCCATGGCCTGAATCTTGGAGACAAACGATTTCCGCATGCCCCCGATCGTCATGACGCCGATGACGAATATCGCCAGCCCAAACAGCACCCACAGTCCCACGACTACGCTACGCCTTCTTGAATTAGGTATCGAACTCATTTATTTAATTGATAATTGAAAGTTGATAATTGAAAATGCTGAGCTATTTTCTTAGCTCAAAAACCTATTTACTCTTGGGCCTTTGCGCCTCAAATCACACCTCTTCCTCGATGAAATTATAATCGTAAAAGCTTTTGATGCGCTCGTCCTGGCTCTCGAATACCTCTTCGAACGTACCCTGCCGCACAAATTTACCGTCGAGCAACATGGTCACCCGGTCGCCGGTCATTTTGGCGCAGGTAAGGTCGTGCGTGATCAGAATTGAACTAGTATTATACCGCTCTTTTACGTCGTTGATAAGTTGATTGATGTCTATGCAGGTGGTAGGATCGAGTCCGGCAGTGGGTTCGTCGTAAAGCATGACCTCGGGATTCATAATGAGTGTGCGGGCAATACCAATCCGCTTACGCTGTCCGCCCGAAAGTTCCGATGGCATTTGGTTGATCGTATTGGCTAGCCCCACCGATTCCAGTACTTCCTCGACTGACTTATTGATCTCTTTACGCGTCAAATTCCCGACGTTTCTCACTAAGGGAAATTCCAGATTCTCGCAAACCGTCATACTATCGTAAAGGGCACTGTTTTGGAACGAAAAACCAATCCGCATGCGCAGACTCCGCAACTCCTTAGGGTTGAGGTTAGCAACATCATACCCCAATACATCCACCCCACCCCGATCTTGCGTGAGCAGGCCGGAAATAATTTTAATCAATACGGATTTTCCCGTACCCGAGCGGCCCAA
>JBBSSJ010000216.1:0-7906 GCA_038242095.1 Cytophagales bacterium | reverse complement strand
GCCTGAGTCCAGGGATCTTCGCTCAGTTGCTTGATACCCAGCGACATCTTGCGCTCCTGCTTGTCCAAAGTCAGGATTACGGCTTCCAGTTCGTCGTTGACTTTCAGGAATTCCTGTGGGTTGCGCAAATGTTGTGACCACGACATCTCGGATACGTGGATCAAACCTTCCACGCCCGGCATGATTTCGAGGAACGCGCCGTAGTCGGCTACGTTCACCACGCGGCCTTTTACTTTGGCACCAACGGCCATTCCCTCGGACAGAGAATCCCATGGATGCTCCTGCAATTGCTTCAAGCCCAACGAAATACGCTTCTTGGCCTCATCAAAGTCGAGTACTACGACGTTCATTTTCTGATCCAGGCTCAACACGTCGGTCGGGTGACCGATGCGGCCCCACGAAATGTCCGTAATATGTAGCAGACCATCCACGCCACCCAGGTCGATGAATGCACCGAAGTTGGTCATGTTCTTGATGATACCTTCCAGCACCTGCCCTTTTTCCAGGTTGTTGAGGATCAACTGGCGCTGCGCCTCGAGGTCCTTCTCGATCAACACTTTGTGCGATACCACGACGTTGTCGTTAGCATGGTTGATCTTTACTACTTTCACCTCCATGCGCTTGCCGACGAACACGTCGAAATCACGGATCGGCTTGACGTCGATTTGTGAACCGGGCAGGAAGGCCTCGATACCATAGACATCCACGATCAGGCCACCCTTGGTGCGGCGCTTCACGGTGGCGTCCATAATCAGGTCATCCTCGAATGACTTCTGAATGTTGTCCCAAGCGGTAATTACCTTGGCTTTCTTGCGTGAAAGCACCAATTGCCCCTGAGCGTCCTCCTGATTTTCGACGTAGACTTCCACCTCGTCGCCAATTTTTAAATCGGGTAAATCGCGGAATTCGTTGGATGAAACAATTCCGTCGGACTTAAAACCAATGTTCAAAATGACTTCCCGTTCGCCAATGCCTACCACCGTGCCTTTTACCACTGCTTTTTCTTCGACCGTCGTGAGCGTGTCTTCGTACATCGCTTCCATGCGGGTGCGTTCGGCGGCAGAATAGCCCGTGCCAAAACCCTTGTCGTCGGCCTGATCCCAATCGAAATCAGGAATGTCGTAGCTTTTTTTAACTTTTGCCATAAATAGTTTGAATATCGCCCTGCAATACATCAACTCCCGGACGAAGGAGCCGAACTGAATGAAAAATGAAACTTTTTTGGAAAAACAGAGCGCAAAGATACGGCTTTTTCCCGAAAGAAAAATTGGACTTTCACTTAATTACAAGCGCTGGTACTGAATGGAATGGATTACGTCAGTAAGCAACTTCCTTGGCGCCGAGGTAAGGCAACCAACCATCGTCGACGATGCCCGAGAAATCGCGCAGGAAAATTAAAAAAGAGGGACGGAAGGGGCACTGCCGGAGCGGCATTTCAGCTTCCTCGGGGGTATAATCCCCTTTGCGGGAGTTGCAGCGCTTGCAGGCCGTAGCGAGGTTGTCCCAGTTGGTTTTTCCGCCACGCGACTTGGGCATCACGTGGTCGAGCGTGAGGTCGTCGGGCGTGCCACAGTATTGGCAGCGGTTGCCATCGCGCTTGAAAATATTCTGCCGGGTCATCATTACGCCCCGATAGGGGAGATGAATGTAATTATTGAGCCGCACGACGGTGGGCATTGGGTAGGATTCCGTGACGGTGCGGAGCGCGTGGGTAGGCGAATACGCGATCAATTCTGCCTTGCGCATATACACCAAAAGGAAGGCCTTGGGAACGGAGCAAACACTAAGCGCACTGTAATCCTGATTGAGAACCAAAACTTTCCTACCCATAAATGACGAGGTGTTTTCTTCCGAGCAATTTAGAAAATATACCTAGTACTAACATAATGCGGGATTCAAATGTTGGTAAAATTTTGATGAAAAGGATTTTAGGCCTTTAATAGCCCATGCGGTCTGTCTCGCGCTTAATGTCGCGTTCCTTGATAGAATCCCGTTTGTCGTATAACTTTTTACCCTTGGCCAAGGCGATATTCATCTTAACCAACCCGCGCTCACTGGTAAACATTTTGACGGGAATGATCGTCAGTCCCTGGTCTTTAAGGCTTTCTTCGAGACGGCGCAATTCGCGCTTATTGAGCAGCAGTTTTCGGTCTCGAATGGGGTCGTGGTTGTAGTGCGTTCCTTCGGTGTAAGGCGAGATGTGCAGACTGCGCACAAACAACTCACCTTCCATAAAGAGGCAGTAAGCATCCTGGAAATTGACCTTTCCTTGTCGGATGGATTTTATTTCGGTTCCCGTCAGCACCATCCCGGCGGTGTAAGTATCGAGAAAAAAATATTCGAACGAAGCGCGCCTATTCGAGATGTTTACTTTTTTGGCTATTTTGTCGGACATTCTGTTTAATGGAAAAAGGAGAATTGATAATGGAAAATTATGACAAAACATTCAATGTTTGATAAAACGACAGTTAAAAATGCGGGCTTTGTCTGGGTGCTGCTTACCTTAATTTTGAACGCTTCGGCCGTCCGAGCGCAAACCGAACACGCAGAAGTGCGGATGGTAATCGATCAGCTTTTCCGGGGGATGCGCTCGGGCGACTCGGCGCTGGTAAGCCGGGCGGTACTATCCACGGCTACTTTGCAGACGGTCATGAAAGACGCCAAAGGCGAGATCAAAACCGAAGGCGGTGCTATCGCGGGTTTTATTAAGGCCGTCGGTACGCCGCACCAGGATGTTTGGGATGAGCGCATTTACGAGGTCGTCATTCAGGTGGATGGGCCAATGGCCACCGTATGGGCTCCGTACCAATTTTACCGGGGAAAGGAGTTCAGCCATTGCGGGGTCAATGCATTTACATTGATCGAAACAGCAGCAGGCTGGAAGATTTCGGCCATCATCGAAACGCGAAGGAAGGAGGCGTGCTTATGATTTGTGGGCGCGGGGACTTCTTGACTTTACCCTTTAAAAAGGTAGCATTTGCTTCCAGGTACCTTTGATCCAATTGTACTTTAGAGTACTCGGCAACGCCTTCCAAAAGTATTTGTTCGTTTCCACCGCAAAGGAGGGCTGCATGTAACAATTGATGGCGCAGCCTTCGCAGGCGGGTAAGCGGCCTTCCAGCGCCACGAGTTTCTGCACCTCATCGGAGTGGTAGAGTGCTTTAAGATTCCCTTCAATCGGAAATTCTTTCAATCCTAAATGGTAACAGGGCAGCACCAGTTTATTCTCGGGTGAGATAACGAGTGTGGTACTGGCCGCTTTACAAATGGGATCTTCGACGTGATTGCCCCCATCGAGGCGGAGTTGCACAAAAGCATCGTTAAGATAGACGTTTTTCTGCTTTCCCCAGTAGGTAAGTTCGGCCAGCGCTTTTTTGGACAAATTGCCTCCCACCGAATTATACTCGAAAACCGGATTCAGAATTAGAACCAAATCATTCGGCTGGCAGATTTCGCGTCGTAAGGTGTCAATTTGGTGGATGCTCTCCTCAAAAACCGTGAAAAGAATGTCGGGACGTTCGCCAAGTTCCCGGGCAATGGCGATGGATTCCATCACTTTATCGAAGCACTTTACATTGCGCGATTTATCGTGCTCTTCGCGAATTGGCGAATCCAATGAAAAGTGCAGCATATCCACCAATCCCCGCAGTCGTTCGGCATACTTCGGATATAGGAGCCCGTTGGTCGTTACGGTGGTAATCATTCCCTGACGCTTGGCTTCCCGCAATAACAAATCGAGCTGCCGATGCAGTAATGGCTCACCGCCCGTGAAGTCGATCACCTTAATGCCCAGCGCTTTTAGGTCGTTAAGATTCTGTCGGAAATTTTCGAGCGTAACGTAGGGTGAGGGTCGCTCCCATATATCACAAAAACCGCAGGACGCATTGCAGCGATACGTGAGATAGTAGTTGCACAGTACAGGATTAGAAACCAGCCGCATTCAATAATGATGAGTGATAAATGTTGAATGATGGGTAGCGCGTTGTGAACTATTGAGGTCCCCCAGCCGCGTCCTGATTAGTCAGCTTAGCTTTAAACAAGCATATTCAACAAACTTGCCAATTTGTCTTTCAGGTCTTTACGATCAACGATGAAATCCAGAAAACCGTGCTCCAGTACGAATTCGGCGCTTTGGAAACCTTTCGGCAGGTCCTTCCCTATGGTTTCGCGGATAACGCGCGGTCCGGCAAATCCAATGAGTGCATTAGGTTCCGAAATATTGAAATCGCCAAGCATGGCGTATGAGGCCGTGACCCCGCCCGTCGTGGGATCGGTCAGCAGCGATATGTACGGAATACGCGCTTCCGAGAGTAAGGCCAACTTAGCGGAGGTTTTGGCCATTTGCATCAGTGAATAACCAGCTTCCATCATTCGCGCCCCTCCGGAGCGGGAAATCATCAAAAAAGGCAACTTATTTTTGAGGGCATAATCGATGGCGCGCGCGATCTTCTCGCCCACCACCGAGCCCATCGAACCCCCGATAAAGTTGAAATCCATGCAAGCAATCACAATGTCCAGATCGTTCATCTTGCCGAAGGCGGTACGTACCGCATCCTTCAGACCCGTTTTGGCCATCGTATTTTCAATGCGGTCTGGATAGGCCTTGGTGTCAGTAAAGTTTAGCGGGTCGGCCGAAGTCATGTTTTCGTCCAGCTCGGTAAACTGATTGTCATCGAAAAGCACTTCGAAAAAAGCTTCAGAACCGATTTTCTCGTGGTAGTTGCAGTGCTCGCATGTGTAAGCATTGAGCTTATGCTCGCGGGTCTGCATTATTTTCTTGCAATTAGGACACATGTACCACAGACCGTCGGGCGCTTCACGCTTCATTTCGGTGGGGGTATTGATTCCCTTTTCTTTACGAATAAACCAAGACATAGTGGGTACAAAAAGCTTTTAAGGCGTTGATTATCAGTTTTCTGCAAAGGAATTTCCGGCTGTTGCTCAAAACAATCGGGCGTCAAATATAGTCATTATTGCTTAGCCAGTCCTGAATATTAGGACGGATACCTGGGTTTTGTACCAAGGGATGGGGAAACGAAATTTCAACTTATAAGTCAGGCAGTACGGGCGTCGCGCAGGCGGGAGTCTCTTACTGGTGTGGCGTAAGGGTAGCACATTCTTACTGTACGCAATGCCCAGCCGATCGCTTTGTGAACGAGGTGGTGTTGTGGTCAGGTAGAAAACAATTGGTGTTGTTTAAACATTCGAAAAAACGAAAAAGGCAGGGATTGCTCCCCGCCTTCTTCGTCTAAAACTATTCAATTCAAGCGAATCTGCTCCATTTCGGTGGCCGGAATGTCGGGCCGTTTCCAAAGCTCCAGCCCACTGCGTCGATAAGCCGGGCTACGCTCCAACTCATCCCAGTCGACCCTGGCTTTATTCCGGAAACCTTCCACCATTTCGCGGATACGGTCGTACTCGGCGTCATCCCAATCGCCTGATTTTCGTTGTGATGCTGCACCCAATGAAGTTACGTGGCCGGAAGCGTAAGGATAATCCTCCTCGTCGTAATAGTCACCCGCATCGTGTTGCGGCGCAGCCATCACGAGCGCATCTGAACTTGTGAGCGTTCCTACTTCAACATCGGCCGACATTTCAAAGGCTTGTGCGAAAGCTTCTTCCGTCAGCTCATCAACCGGTTCCAGTTCCAGAAGCTCTTCAACAACTTTGGGCTCGGGCTCTGATTTCGCTGGCGATAGCGCCACACCATCGAAACCGGCGGCTACTACCGTCACGCGCAGGCTTTCGCCCAGTGTGTTGTCGGTAATCGTACCCAGCTTGAACAAGTGCGCTTCGCCGCCAACCTGCGAGAGTACATATTTCCAAATTTCACGCTGTTCCCACATCTCAGCTTCGTGCGCCTCACTGGAGGCCAGCGTCACCAGGATGCGCTCGGCGCCTTTGATTTCGCGGTCATTGAGCAAAGGTGAATCCAGCGCCTGTCGTATAGCTTCGTACGCCCGATTTTCACCCGATACAGAAGCCGTACCCATCACGGATTGTCCGGCATTTTTCAGTACCCGCTCTACGTCTTTAAAGTCCGTGTTGATGGTACCGCTGGTGGTGATGATCTCGGAAATACTCTTCACGGCGTTAAGCAGAATGCTATCAGCCTGTGCGAAAGCCTCCGTGATTTTCATGTTTTTGTAAAGCTCTTCCAGCTTGTCGTTGAGTACTACCAGCACGGTATCGCTGCATTTTCTTAGCTCTTCGATACCCTCGTTGGCGTGCTTAATTTTCAACTTTCCCTCCCATGAGTAAGGAGAGGTGACTACGGCTACGGTAAGCAACTTCATCTCCTTGGCGATCTGGGCGATCACCGGCGCGGCACCGGTACCCGTACCACCTCCCATACCCGCCGTGATGAATACCATTTGGGTAGCACCGCCAAGCAGGGCCTTGATTTCCTCAATAGTCTCTAGTGCGGCTTCGCGTCCCTGGCTAATTTCCATGCCCGCTCCCAATCCCTTGGTAAGCTTGGCGCCGAGTTGGATTTTAGTTGGGACGTTACTCTTCAAAAGTGCCTGACGGTCGGTGTTACACACCGCAAATTCCACATCCTTGATCTTTCGCTCGTACATGTAGTTAACGGCATTGCTACCGCCTCCACCTACGCCGATTACCTTGATGATGGCAGGTTCTTCTACCGTAATCTCTTCAATTCCATTCACGGTATAATCTTGATTTAAGGCGTTCAATAAGTCATTATCCATTCGTGTGTGCACTTTTCGCTTTACGGATATATAATCAGAAGCTCAATAAGAGCCTCCGGTTTTATCGTCTTTTTCATTATTACCAAACAGATTCTTCAACCCGCCCCAACTTGGGAACGTTTTGCCGCTCCCGAAGGGGAGCGACGGATTCGCCTCTGGGCGAGGGCGCTTTTCATCCCGTTGCCTTCCCTGATCGAAAGTCGGCGCGGATGATGGGCAAATAGATTCTACGCGGGCGTCGACTCTTTTAAGTCCGGCCCAGGCTAATCCCAGCGCCGTAGCGTAGCTGGTGCTACTCACTTCGTCCGCCATTGGGGTATTGGCCAGGTTAACCGGAATGCCCACCCGTACCAACATGCCATCAGCCACCCGGGAGAACAAGGTTTCAATTTCGGGTAGATTAGCTGTGCCTCCCGTGAGCACCATGCCACCTACCAGTAAATCGGCAAAACCGGATTCAAGTACCTCGGCGTAAACCATGGCCGCGATTTCCTTCAACCGTTCCTCGATGATCAGCGCCATATTTTTGCGTAGTACCCGACGAGGTGGATGTCCTTGCAGGAAATTCACCAGAATCTCCATGTTCAGCGGCACGCTTTCCGACAGGGATTCGCCCTGCTGCCTTTTCAGGTTCTCGGCGTTTTCGTTCTGAATACCGCAGCCGATCTGTAGGTCGGCCGTGATGTGCTGACCCGCGATGGGAAACGAGGCAATGTGCCGAATCATACCCCCCTGATAAATCACGAGGTCGGTTACGTGGTCACCAATGTCTACTAAAACCGTTCCGGCTGCCATTTCTTCGTCGCTCAACACAGCCATACCGGCCGCAATCGGCGCCAGCAATAATTGGTTGTAATCGATGCCCGGTCCGGCAGTCAGCAAACTTTTTTTCGTCACATCGATCGCTTGTTTGTTGCTGGAAACGACCAAAAATTCACCGCCCAGTCGCACGCCGATCCGACCAACGGGTTCTTTGACGCCCTTTCCGTTGTCAACGGTGAACTCACCCGGAATGATATGCATCACTTCGTGATTGGGTTCGGTTTGGGCGCGGTACTGATCTTTGATCAAATGGTCGACGTCGTCCTGCGTGACTTCATTACTGGCGGCCGAGGTAGGTCTGACCATGTTGGGCGAGATCGAGGAAACCTGAATGTGGGTTCCGCCAAAACTGACATTTACCTCTTCGATGT
>JBBSSJ010000215.1:0-7963 GCA_038242095.1 Cytophagales bacterium | reverse complement strand
TTCGTTTCAGCACGCTGGAAGCCATTTGCCGCGAACTGGACTGCAAATTGGGCGATACTCTGGATTTTGAGAAAGAAAATAAGTGGGATATACTGTGGACTGCTTCCAACCAATCACGCCTAGGCTGCATCCAGAGGGATATCAGCAAAAATAAGCATTCTAAAAAACTATGAAAAAGCACTTCGCAATCCTCGTCTTGGCGGCAGCCACCTGCATTCCCTTGACTTCCTTCGCCCAGAAAACCGAAGTGTTCCTATCGCTCAACTCGGGGCTATTCTCATTCGCCGGACCTTCGGCGGTTCGGACTTCGCAAATCAACGCCAATTACCAAATTTCTGATCCGCTTAGTAAAAGCGTGACTGGCTACACAAATAGTACTGCAGGTTCACTTTCGGGTTTTTCTTACGGCATTTCGAGCCGGATTCAGCAGGTAACGCGCGGCAATTTTATCGTGGGGGCAGGGATTGGTTACGAAGATTTGCGCAGCAAAGTATTGATCGACGAAGTCAGTGCTTCTCCAACATCGGAAACCGCCACGGGCAAGTCAATCCTCTCCAATCGATTCGTGAACGCCTCACCCTACCTGGGATACCGAATAAAAATGAAGCAAGTATCGCTCGACCTGACGGCAGGACTGGACGTAGGATATCTGCTCAAATCAAACGAAAAGGGGGAAGCGGTAACGGTCTCCGGTCAAACTATAACGACCAATCGCGAGCGGGATTGGGGCATAAATTTCGATCTCAGACCCAAGGTACAGGCGGCAATCATGTACCAAAGATTCGGCGTCTACGCGGGCTACACGCTCGGGCTCCGCAACTATTATAATGAATTCGATGGTGGCAATTTTAATGCCCACTCCCGTATGGTACGGTTCGGCGCAACCTACAAAATCAAAGGATAATGCGCGAAGTTGAAGAAACCAGAAATTATTAAGTGAGTTGTTCGCAAGCCAAAGAAAAACATTCCTCATTCCTCATTCCTCACTCATCATTCCTCACTCAACATTTAAAAGCATATTATCAATCAACCTAACCCCGCCCATATGCGCAGCGATGCACAGCACGGCGGATGCGCTGAGTGGATCATTAGTAAGTGGCTGAAGCGTGAGCGCGTCGGCGATTTCGAAGTACTCAAGCAAGAACGTTTCGTTTCCGGCAAACTGCTCGCGCACGAATTTCTTTACATCTTCGACGGGCACTCCGGCCAGCAGTTGAGTTTTGGCGGCTTGCAGGGATTGGTAAATCAGCGGAACCGCCACGCGCTGGTCGAGGCTGAGGCGGCGGTTGCGCGACGACATGGCGAGTCCATCCGCCTCGCGCACCGTAGGACAGGCGACAAGCTCAATGGGAAAAGCGAGATCCGTAATAAGCTGCCGCACGATGGCAACTTGCTGGTAGTCTTTTTGCCCAAAATAAGCGCGGTCGGGCTGAATCATATGGAAGAGCCGCGACACTACGATGCCGACGCCGTTGAAATGGCCCGGCCGGTAAGCACCCTCCATAACGTGCTCCAAAGTGCCGAAGTCGAGCCGCAGGGCGGGCGCCTGGCCGTACATTTCGGCGGGCGAGGGAGCAAATACCATTTCGCAACCCGCCGCTTCCAGCAGCGCGCAGTCGGCTTCCAGTGTCCGGGGATAGCGCGCCAGGTCGTCAGGGTTATCGAACTGCAGCGGGTTGACGAAAATACTGGCAATAGTAACGGTGTTTTCGGCAACCGCGCGGCGGGCCAGCTCTAGGTGACCTTCGTGCAGGGCACCCATCGTGGGCAGCAGGCCAAGGGTTACTTCAGGGATATGGATCTCACGCAAGTGGAGCCGCAGGATGGCCGGAGACGTAAAAATGCGCATGGACGGAGGGAGGAGGATCGGAATGAAAAAGTAGGCACAGGGTTAACCAAAGTGCGCGCAATATTACGATTAGTTTGAAAAAACCATTGAAATACGGGTTTTTTTTGGTTAATTTTGCAAATCTTTTTTATCAAAAGCCCCAAATTCTTGTATGGACAAACTACGAATCTTGTATGTATCCAGTGAAATCAACCCTTTTCTCGAAACCAGCGATGTAGCCGCGTATGTTCGGCAATTGCCCGCCGCCATGCAGGACCGGGGCGCCGAAATCCGCATTCTGGTGCCACGATTTGGCCTGATCAACGAGCGTAAAAATCGCTTGCACGAGGTGGTTCGTCTGTCGGGCATCAACATTACGGTGGGCGAAGAAGAGAAAGCGCTCGTCATTAAAGTAGCCTCCATTCCCAACGCCAAGCTGCAGGTATATTTCATTGACAACGAAGACTATTTTCACCGCAAGTCCGTTTTTTTCGACAAGAAAAACAAGTTTTACGACGACAACGACGAGCGCGCGATCTTCTTTTGCAAGGGCGTACTCGAAACCGTCAAAAAATTAGGCTGGGCCCCTGATATCGTGCACTGTAACGACTGGATGACCGCCCTGATTCCGATGTATTTGAAGACTACTTATCGGAACGATCCCATGTTTAAAGACACAAAAAGCGTTTTTACCGTGTATAATAACGCTTTCAGTGATAAATTTGACGCCGATTTGATCGAAAAAGCGAAGGCGATGGACGTTAGCGACGAAGCGTTGGCCCATCTCCGTTCGGCCGATTTCGAAGGCTTTATCAAGCTCGGAATTGCCTACGCGGATGCAGTGGTGAAGGTCGACAAAGAATTTAGCGAAGGATTAAACCAATTACTTGATGAATCACCCAAGCGTGTTGACATTACTGACGAAGGCGACAACCTTTCGGAAGATTACTACAACCTCTACAACGAACTGGTTGGCGAGGCATAAATCCCAGGTACTCGGGGTGGTCGCATTGACCACCCTGCTTTTTGGCTGCGACCCCACCGGCGACATTGGCGTCGCCCCCCTTGCCCCCGTCGGCACGTTCTACACCGACACCCTTACGGTACGTACTTCCACCGTCCTGGCCGACTCGGTCAGGACCACCTCGCCCGACGTGTATCTGATGGGCCGTTATGTCGATCCTATTTTTGGGACGATCACCGCATCGAGCTTTGTGCAGTTCTCGCTGGAAGCTGCGGTAAATTTTGACGCCACGGCTGTCTACGACTCTCTGGTGCTACAAACACCCTACAACTACACCTATGGTGATACCCTGCCCGCCCAAACGATTTCGATCCACCGCTTGCGGGAGCAGGTTGTGCCACTGAAAAACTACTATAACGACAGTAAACTGGCCTACGACGACGTACCGCTAACGACCAAATCGTTCTTGCCCCGACCCGTCACCGATGGTGGACTTCTCCGATTCCGCCTGCCAGATGTTCTGGGTAAGGAATTGTTTGCGCTTTCTGGAAAAGATGCGGGTAAAAGCAATCTTGAGTTTGCCAAGATACTCAACGGGCTGGCTTTGATTCCGGGCGATAAGAACACTACGGTTATGGGGTTCCCGGCAGCAGGCGGCGCCTTGCGACTGCAATTATGGTTTCATACCAAATCCGACACCACCGCGCAGGGCTTTCGCATTCCGGCGGTCGTAACCGATACCCGAACCGGTAATTCGGTCGTCCGGCTGGGCTTTAACCGTGTCACGGCCGACCGCAAGGGTACGCCGTTGGCGAATTTGATGCCCAGTATGCCACTGCCCTCCAGCTCCGAATCGGCTGCCACGTATGTGCAGGATGCTTTGGGTGTTCGTACCAAAATTGAGATTCCTTATTTGAAATCACTGGCCAAAAATGGCCCCATCGCAATTAACCGCGCCGAATTGAGTGTCAAGCCTGTTCTGACGGCAAATGGTCCCGGCATCACCATCCCACCATATCTGTTGCTCTTTGAGACCAATCAAACCAACCGCTTATTTTATGATGCGAACGGCTTCACCTCCCTCGTTTTCAACGATTTAGGCAACACCCCTGTATCACCCGCGGTCCCTTACGACAGTCGTTACCAAAACTATACCTGGCGCATCGCCACCCAGCTGAATACCATTTTGTCAGGCACCAAAAAAAATGATGCTTTTCTGGTGAGTCCGGTCTACACCCAAGCACTGGGACAAGGTGGTACGCGCTATCAATCACAGTTCAATAACCGCGTGAGCCGCCTACTTTTAAGTACTAAAAAGGAAGATTTGAAATTGATAGTTTTTTACACGCAGGCCCGGGAATAGAACGTGAGGATGTGTAGGCTTTAATATTCATAATTCATCACTCATCATTAAAATCATGTGTGGAATCGTTGCTTACGTTGGTCACCGGGAGGCTTATCCTTTAGTAATTAAAGGTTTAAAAAGACTTGAATATCGCGGTTACGATAGTTCGGGCGTCGCTTTGCTGAACGGCAAGGGCCTGGAAGTCCACAAGAAGAAAGGCAAAGTCGTCGATCTTGAGAACGAACTTATCGGTAAAGATACCCACGCCCATCTGGGCATGGGCCACACGCGCTGGGCTACCCACGGCGAACCCAACGACGTCAACGCGCACCCCCACTACTCCAACGACCGTAAGTTGGCGCTGATCCACAATGGAATCATTGAGAACTACGACACGCTCAAAAAGAAGCTCCTGCGAAAAGGCCACACCTTCGCGAGCGAAACTGACTCGGAAGTACTGATTCATTTTATCGAGGACGTCCGCCTTGAAACCGGGAAGTCGCTGGAAGAGGCCGTGCGACTGGCGTTGCAGGAAGTGGTGGGAGCCTACGCCATTGTCATCATGTCCGATGAGCATCCCGGCCAACTCATCGCCGCCCGCAAAGGCAGTCCCCTGGTGATCGGCATCGGTCACGACGAGTACTTCTTCGCCTCCGACGCCACGCCCATTATCGAATATACCAAGGACGTAGTGTATCTTGACGATTACGCCATTGCGGTCGTAAGAAATGGTGAGCTCAGTATCTCGAACCTCGATAATGTCAAACAGACGCCTTACATCCAGAAATTAGAACTGGAACTGGAAGCCATCGAAAAAGGCGGCTACGAGCATTTCATGCTCAAAGAAATATTCGAGCAGCCGCGCTCCATCGCCGACAGTATGCGCGGCCGAGTGCAAGCCGACACAGGACATGTACAACTGGGAGGTCTCCGCAACTACCTCGACCGCCTGGCCGGCTCGAAGCGCATCGTTATCATCGGATGTGGTACTTCGTGGCACGCGGGTATGGTGGCCGAGTATCTGTTTGAGGAACTGGCCCGCATCAATGTGGAGGTCGAGTATGCCTCGGAGTTTCGCTACCGCAACCCGATCATCAAGGAAAACGACATCGTAATCGCCATTTCACAATCAGGCGAGACAGCCGATACCTTGGCGGCCATTGAACTGGCCAAATCCAAGGGCGCGCTAATTTTCGGTGTTTGCAATGTAGTGGGATCGTCCATCGCGCGGGCCACTGACGCAGGCGCCTATACGCACGCCGGGCCGGAGATCGGGGTGGCGAGTACCAAGGCTTTTACGGCGCAGGTGACGGTACTCACGATCATGGCGATCGCCGCCGCCAAGCGCAAGGGTACCATCTCCGAAGAAACCTACCGCCAACTCCTCATCGAGCTTGAAAACATTCCTGACAAGGTAAATCAGGTGTTGAAAAATGCCGAGAAAATAAAAGAAATCGCCTTCATCTTCACCTACGCCCGCAATTTCATTTACCTGGGGCGCGGGCTCAACTTTCCCGTCGCGCTGGAAGGAGCATTGAAGCTCAAAGAAATTTCCTACATCCACGCCGAGGGCTACCCCGCCGCCGAAATGAAGCACGGCCCCATCGCGCTCATCGACGAGGATATGCCCGTCGTCTTCCTGGCGACGCGCGATAGTTCTTACGACAAAATTGTCTCGAATATCCAGGAAGTTAAAGCCCGCAAAGGCCGCGTGATCGCGATTATCACCGAGGGCGATACGCTCATTCCCGGCATGGTTGATTTCGTGATCGAAGTACCGCGCACTCACGAGATGCTCACCCCGCTGGTGTCGGTCATTCCATTGCAACTCCTCTCCTACTACGTGGCCGTCATGCGCGGCCGGAACGTGGATCAGCCGAGGAATTTGGCAAAATCGGTTACGGTAGAATAATTCTTTTGAATAGGTTTTCGGGTAAACGGTCAGGGGTTAACGGTTAATGGCCATGTTGGTTAGGTTTGGATGCTTATTTCTTTTCGGGTTAATACTTTTTTCTTGCGGATCGAGTGAGCAAGAGGCAGAAGGCTTTGCGCCGAAGCCGAAGGGGTACAATCGCATCGTATTGCCTTCCCAAACCTACCAGCCACTACCCGGCCAATACCCCTACCAATTCGACATTTCGACGGCGGCGGTCGTGCTGCCGGACAGTTCACCGTTGGCCGAGAAAAACTGGATCTACCTTTACTACCCGCGCTTCGACGCCAACATCCAGCTTACTTACAAAGAAATCCGCAATGATCCGGCGCGGCTGAAAGATTTCATCAGCGACGCCTACCAACTCGCCAACAAGCACCAAATCCGAGCCAGTTCGGTGCAACAGCAAACTATCCCGACCCGCTCCGGCCGCACCGCCACGCTCATCCGCCTAGAAGGCGACGTGCCTACCCCCTTCCAATTCTATACTACTGACAGCAGCACGCACTACCTGCGCGGGGCCGTTTATTTCCGTACGGCTACGAAGAATGATTCGCTGGCCCCAATTATCGACTTTATGGAGCGCGATGCGTTGCGGCTTTTGAATACGTTGCGGTGGAAATAAAGTCTACCGGGTGGCCAGACGGCCAGTATAAATTGTCAGCCTCTAATTTGGATTTGGGAAATCTCATCTAATATTTTTATTGGTAGTGTTATGCCATACGCGCTTGTGTAAAGATAAATTTTTGTATTTTTATCTGCTCATCTCAGTTTATAGCTTAACCAATAAAATCTATTCTAATGAAAGCGAACAAAGCATTATTCCTGACGCTAGCACTCATCGTTTTGGGCTGCTACTCTGCCTTTGCTCAGGACGGACGTTTTGACATCGTACTGGGTGGTGGCTACTACGCGACGCCTTCCCAAAAGCCCGTCACTGGTGGGGCCGTCCTGAATGGAGAGTTTGAGTACCATCACAAGAAAAGGTGGTCATTTGCGGCGGGTATCCTCACTACGCAGTATAGCTACCTAAAAGATGGCTCGCCCATTAGCACCTTGGATGGTATTCCTGTCAGGAATGCGACCGAGTTACAGAGCAATTTTTTAGTGAAGTATAAAGTAATCAATCAAGGCCGCTTCACAGTCCAGGTTGGTGCAGATGCCGGGCTGATTACAATGGGGGGAAATGCCGAGATTCGGACGGGCAACATCTCCTCGTTTTATCACCTTTCCAACACTGACCTGGGGTTCCCTATCGTTGCGGAGACCTACGCCAAAATTACCAACCACCTTTTGCTGGGTATCAAATTCGGATCGTTTATCTTTCCTGACTACCCAATCGTTGGTAACAATGCCACTTTTCAAATACGGTACAGGTTGTAGAAGCTTGCAAACCCCTCACAGGTAAGATTAACCTCAACTAATTTTCACCTCTTCCCCCGTCCGGGCCGCTTCATAAATGGCTTCCACTACTTTGATGTCGCGCAGGCCTTCTTCTCCGGTCCGGGCGCGATGAAGGGTTTGTTTTGCATGATGGCCAGGGCATCGTTGTCCATTTGGTTGGCTTGCTGATTACCGAGCGGCACAGGATAATCGATAACACCGCCGTTGGCGTAGCTACCCTGGTTGCCACTGTACGACGAAAAAGGCTCCATCAGCAAGGTACCTTTGTCATAATTCACTTTCAGGAAATTAGTATTGATGCCAAAACTGGCGGTGCAGTTGGACAGCGCACCGCTGGGGAAGTGCATCTGGTACATTGTCGTTTCGTCCACATCCTTATACTAATTCAGATTTAAAATAGCGTATTTTTATTTTATGAACTATGCTGACAAAATAAAGGAGTCCGCCGACTGGCTCCTCGAATCGGAAAAGAAGCGCGGCAGCGCCCTT
>JBBSSJ010000214.1:0-8126 GCA_038242095.1 Cytophagales bacterium | reverse complement strand
GCCCCAGGGTTTCGAGTCGACAGGCGGCCAACAACACAATGAACGCTACCATCCCCGCTAGGTACCAGAAGCGCGGTAGCGCCGTAAGCCCCGCCAACACGACGCAAAGACCCAGCAGTCCTGCCATGCCCAGCAGCAGAATGGCCGTTTGGGGCAAGGCCATCGGCGAGGCGATGAATTGCTCCATCGTGAGGTAGGAGGGCACCGTAACGCCAAACTGCCAACCGTCCAGCGCCAGTACATCGACGACCGTCGGCGTTTCGGAAAGCTCACTCAGTACGTCCCACGACACGACGTTAGCCAGCGGGTTGTGGATGTGAATCAGGAAAAGCAGGAGGGCAAGGCTGAGCAAGCCCAGCACCCCGCTCGCCGCCAGCCGTTCGGGGGCCGACCAGGCCCGCCAGAAAAATTGTTTTTTCATACCAATGGCAAACGCCCTTTCCGAGAAATTTTGTACAAAGGTGGGTAAATACCGGCTTTTTTACCCGACAACGTGGAGGCGACATTAGGGCAAACCGTGATTTTATGCTTAACTTTAAACTCTTCCTGATTTTTCCCTTCTCACAGCCCGCCCATGCAATCCGACACAATCGTACTCATTGAAGACGATGCCGACGACAAAGAAATCCTGACAATGGTGGTGAAAGACCTCGGAATAGAGAATCCGCTAATCTGGTTTTCCGATTGTGCCAGCGCATACGAATACCTTAAAAAGACTTCGGAGACGCCGTTTCTCATCCTGAGCGATGTGAACCTGCCCGGCTTGAACGGCATCGAGTTCAAACACCAAATTAACCGGGACAAGCACTTGCGTCAGAAGTGCGTTCCCTATGTGTTTTATTCCACTTCGGTCAACCAGGCCTCGGTCAACGATGCCTACGACCAACTGACGGTTCAGGGGTACTTCAAAAAAAGTAGCGGTTACGCGCAAATCAAGCAAACCATTAAGGTAATTTACGATTATTGGTCCATTTGCGAGCATCCGAGCAGCGAGCTGGTTTGTTGAGGCGTTTGGAATAAAGACTCGAAGTTAGGTTTCTTCTGCCTACGGAGGGGGTATTTTCATGATGAAAGCGTTTCTATTTCCCTGATTTCTAAGTGCCGTTCCCGCCAGCGTAACCGGACTATCAAAGGAACCAAGAATATACAGGGTACCGTTCTTTGAAAGAGTCATCGTGTTGGCACTCACCTGACCCGCCCCGCCCTCCTGCCTGACGTCTAGCAGGCTGCCATCGCTGGCAAATTTTACAATCACAAAGTCCCCTACACCTTTCGAGTTGAAAAATTGGCTGGTATTTCTTCCCGACACCTTTAATCGCTCGTCATGGTTAAAGCCTGTGAGCGCCAGAAGATTTCCTGCTTCATCCGCAACCATGCTTTGAGGATGCGGGCCGGTAGCGATCGTACTCATTACCCATTGCACTATTCCATCAGAGCTGAGCTTGGCGATGATGGCTCCGAAAACTTCATCCGAATGGATCAGGCTATCGCCGAAAGTAGGTCGGCTACCCTTCATGTATCCGGAACCGGACACAAACACGTCTCCCCGATCGTTCACGACGACGCTCGACAAACTGTTACGCCGATTTCCGCCCATGCGTTGTCCCCAAATGAATTCGCCCGTCGGCGAGCATTTCAGGATAAACCCGTTACTGCTATACAAATCCTCGCTTTCGGGGGCTCGTAGCTCTACTTTCCCAAAACGAGCTAATTGATGAAACTTGCCCAGCATCAGGGCATTGCCTTCTTTATCTACCGCCAGGCTCTGACCCCAGTCGTGACCCGCGCTGCCACCGCTCCGCACCCACTTCAACCTACCTCCCGAATCGTACAGCGCGATGAAAGCATCCTCCGGGCCTTCCGCCATTAGGACAGTGCCATCGAAGGATACAGAACTGGAAAAGTCTCCACTGAGGTACACATCGCCGTTTTTGTTTACCGCTACACCTGATCCCCCATCCGATCCTTCCCCGCCGATCTGGCGAATCCATTGCAGATTTCCGTCGGTATCGTATTTGGCGAAGAATATATCAGAGGTTCCCCTTGCTTCCAGCATCTCTCTTTCAAACTGTACCTTACCCCGCAGATAGCCTGTCAAATGCACATTACCGTGCGCGTCGATACAGATGTCCGTAGGGCCATCAGTTTCGCTCCCCCCGGCAGTCTTGATCCATTGTAGTATACCATCCGGGTTGTATTTTGCAAGAAACAGATCCAGCCCGCCTTTGGATATAAACGTTTGTTCTGAGAACCGGACGGTGTCTCGGTAACTTCCTCCTACGTAGACATTCCCCCTGTCGTCGACGGCAATGTTATTACCCTGGACTATGCCCGTGTCGCCTACCTTCCATGCCAGGCTATCCAAAAGAACCGGAGAATCAGCGGTTCGGAAATAAAGCGAGGTGCGCGCCGGAGCTGGCGCATCTCGTACGCTTTCAAACTGTCCAGGAAAGATGAATTGTACGCCGAATAAGTATAATGCGTAGAGGAGCTCGTTCATGATGCAAGATACATCGCCCGTCCTAATTACAAATCGGAATAGATGATGAGTTTCTTCCTGAATACAAATGCAGGATGCGCACTATATGATTGTAATTACCCGATAAAATTAATCAGGTTTCATGGGTGGCCCCACTACCTGCATATCGTTCTCGGCAAAAATTCGGGCGACTTCTTCCTGAGTAGGCACGCTTTTCAGGGCCGCCATCGTCACAAAAAAACTTTCTAGCTTGCCTGCTGGTTGCAGGATCACCCTCATTTTTCCGGTATCGGCCATCTGAATCCAGGCATGCGGCACCTTCCGAGGCAGGAAGATCGTATCGCCCGGCTTTAATTCGTGTTTTTCCTCCCCAACCTGAAAATGATACTCTCCTTCCAGGACATGAAAAATCTCATCCTGATATGGATGGACATGGAGCGGAACGCCCCGCCTGGGCGTGAGGCTGGTCTGCTCAAATATAGCCAAAGCCCCGTCGGTATCTTTGCCCGATACCTTTACGTCCAAAATATTTCGGTTCACGCCCTTCAACTGAATGTGTCCGTGGTACCGGCCCTCGCCAGCCTTGGCCACAAACCCCTTGCCCAGATCAAAACCGTGCTTCAATTTGTGCTTGATAAGTGGGAAAGGAACAATCAGAACTGCTAATGCCGAAAGAACAAAATTGTCTCGTTTCATGGGAGTGAAAATTTTAGCGTGGCAAACTAAAAAGGCCGCCCAGACTCTTGACAAAAGAAATATGCTGAACGTGTTCAGAAAGATAAGAAGAACGTAGGGAGGGTTATTGAAAATTTAGTGAACGGTGCGCTGTTGTTGGTTACGCACACGGCCTTCCCATTGCAGATGCGAAGTGAACCAACCGCGCGGCGCACGGTGCTGATTGCAAATTAGGGTTAGCAGGAAGTTATAGATTAGAATGAGCGACATTACACTTTCTTCGCCTTTCGATAGGGGGTCGTAATTATGATCCGCGTTTGAAATCATTCGCATTGCAAACGCGAGGAGACACGACGGCAGCTGTAGATCGTCCCGATTGCAAATTGAGATTAGCGAGGCATAAACGTAAGATATAGAATAAAAATATTATGTTTGTTTTAAGAAATTAGCAACAAAGAAAACGTTGAAATAATGGAACCCACAAAAAAATTTGATTCAGCAGAAGAACTAGTCGATTTTTTTAAACCTAACAATTCAGAATGGGCTGGTAGTAAATATTTATTCAGGGGCCATAGAGAAGAAGATTGGCCTTTACTGCCTGCTTTGTATAGAGATCCGAAGGTTGTTGGAGAGTACTTCGAAAATAGCCTTAATAAATATAGCAAAAATTTTGCTTATAATTTCTTAGACAAAAGCGACATGATTGCGTACAGCGGCAATGAGGGTGAACTTTGGTTGCAAGCCTTTAAGATGTATAATTTTGAATACTATTTAAAGTATCGTTTCATTGAAAAGGCAAACGAACTAGGGTTTTCGGTAGTTGGAGCAGAAGAAATTCTAAATAGGCCGAATATATATGATAGAAATTTAAGTGCTATGATTGTCCTCAAAGGGATTGAAAATAATGCTTCTAGCTTTCCAGAACCAAAGTTGCCAGAATTGTTTACTGGTTTAATCCAACATCATGGTATTCCAACACGATTACTGGATTTCTCTACGAATCCTTATTCTGCGCTATTCTTTGCTAGTATTTATTCGAAAGACGAAAGCTCTCATCAAGTTGAGATATATGCAACCCCACAAAATATTCAACAGATGACAGATTGGGCGCATCGTAGACTTGACTATAACAAAGAATTGATCAGCGCCACCTATTCCTTGCTGAGAATGCCAAATAGTTATAATAACTATCTATATAAACAGGGCGGCGTTTTTCTATACCCAAAATACCCTTATGATTTTTTCTTAAAATTTGGTAGATACCCGTCTTTGATGGACCATGCAAAAATGATGTCCAATAATAATGATGACATTCGGACACAGTATTTAAAGTTGTTTACTATGCCTGGATCAGAAAAGCCAAGATTAAGGGAAATATTAAAATCAATGGGAATAACGAAGTCAAGCTTGATGCCAACGCTGGATAATATCGGAATTGACTTACAAGATGACTTATCTGAGCGGACAGATTTTAGAAGTTAGAAAAGCCCGAGCTGTTGCTCGGCTCTACAAAGGAACTTTTGAATGTCAGCGTAACCCTCCGCTTAAAACCCAATTCAAGTAACTTGTAGAGCATTGATAGCTGAACATCGCTATGCCCGTTTTCAATCTGTGAGATGAAACTCTTTTTGATTCCAATCTATTTGGCAAGCTGTTCCTGAGTCAGGTTCACTAACCGCCTTTCTTCTTTGATTATTTCGCCGATGGCAAAAGCTTTGGCTTTTATTTCGAAGTCTGTTCTCTTTCCAGAACCTATTTTTCCGTATTGACTATCAAGATGCTCATCAAAAGTCGTTACGGTGCTTGCCTGATTCGCCTCCATAGTTGTTCCTGAATTTATCTTTAAAATACCTCTTCTTTCCTTGCCGTCGCTCAGCTCCGCTGAGTGACCATTATTCTGAGCCCTCTGGGCGACACCAACAACCTACACCTTCAAAAACCACTTATTCCGATACAGTACATACATCAAAGCCCATTGCACCAAAATATAGGCCATGATCGCCGCCACGGCGCGCGCCGGTTCGGACAAGTGGCCCAGCAGTCCGCCGAAGAGCGCGTTGGCGGTGTACTCAAAGTCGATGTATTGGTGGGCCAGGTAGATCACGATCGAGTTCATGCCGATGACGATGAAGAAGAAAGTCCAGCGCCGGAAGTCCAGCACGTCGATGACCCAGTAGAAGAGCGACAGCAGCAGAAAACTCAGTCCGCCCACCAGCAGCACGAACGAACTGGTCCATAGATTTTTATTAATGGGGAAAATCAGGTTCCAGAGCAGCGCCAGCACAATGCAGACCACGCCAATACCCGCCAGCGTCAATACTTTGCGGGTAGCGGGCATTTCGTGGGCTTTGATCCGCAGAATTTGCCCGGCCATGATGCCCAGTAAACCCGTAGCGATGGCCGGAATGGTGGACATCAGTCCTTCGGGATCGTGGATTTTCTTGTAAAGTTTTCCCGGCAAAAACTGCGTGTCGAAATAACTGGCTGGGTTGCACTCCATTGTGAATTGCCCCGTGCCACAACCCGGCACGGGATAGAACGCCATAAACAGCCAGTAACCGATCAAAATCACCGCCAGCCAAACGTACAGCAACTTTTTGGGGCTATACAGATAAATCAGTTGCGCGAACATCCCCGCCAGGCCGATGCGCCCCAAAACGCTGGCGAAACGCGTCGTTTCGTAATCCGTGCGAAACAGGCCATTGTTGTAAATCACACCTAACAGCACCAGAATTAGCCCGCGTTGAATCGCCTTGCGAGCCAGTCGCGAGCGCGAAAAGCCCTTGGCGAGTCGGCTATCGAACGAGAAAGGCGTGGAGACGCCTGCCATAAAAATGAAAAGCGGGAAAATAAGGTCGTAGGCGTGGAAGCCGTGCCATTCGGGGTGCGTGAGTTGCTCCTCCATGCCGCGCAGCCAGCCCCAGCCCGTGGCGGCAGCGAGGGCGGCGACCAGTTGCTCGCCGCCGGTGATCCAGAACATGTCGAAACCCCGCAAGGTGTCGAGCGACTGCAGCCGCTGGGGGACGCCTGCGGCGCCGGAGAGCGGCAGGTCGGCGTCAGTTTTGCTTGTAAGAGGCGTTGATGTCAAGTTCGCGTTGCGGTATGAGGTATAACAAACGAGCATTTTTGCCCTGCGCTTTCAGGGCTTCCTGCGCTTTGCCGAAGCGCTTAAGATCGGCCCAGCGGTGGTCTTCGAAGGCCAGTTCCACCCGGCGCTCGTGCAGCAATTTGTCGGCAAAGGTACCGGGCGTGGCGGCGCTGATGGGGGCAAGTTTGGCCCGCGCCCGCACCTGATTTATGTAGCCGTAGGCTTCCGGCGACTCGCCGAGGGCTTCGGCCAGCATCAGCAGGACATCGGCGTAGCGCAGCACGACAAAGTTATAGGAGGCGTCGTTCTCGTTGAAAGAATTTTCCTTGCCGTATTTGGTGATGAAGCGTACATCGTTTTTGGAACTCGTGACAAAGTTGCCCTGCGTCGTGACGTAGCTCGTGTCCAGCGACTTTGACAGGCGGTCGTCGCCGGGTTCGTAGGCAGCCAGCATGTTAAGCGTGGGGCGGTTTCGGTAGTCCCCCGTCGTCTGGCGCAGCAGCGGCGTGAAAGCATTGGTAAAGCCGTTGCCCGTACCAGTACCTCCGCCCTTGTACTGCACTTCAAAAATAGATTCCTGATTGTTTTTGTTAGCCAACCCCCACAACTTGGCGTAGTCGGGTACGAGCGAATAGCCGTAACCATCCACGATCCGCTTCAGGGCGGGAACGGCGGCTTGCTTGTCGCCCGCCGTCAGGTACACTTTGCCCAGCAGGGCAGCGGCGGCACCTTTGGTCGCGCGGCCCAGGTCGGCGGCGGCGGTGTATTTTACGGGCAAAGCGGTCTCCGCCTTTTGCAAATCCCCGATCAGTTGCTTGTAAATTTCGCTGGCGGGTACTTGCGGCAGGTTACGGCCTTCGGCGGCCGATTTTGCTTCGGTCAGCGGCATGGGTACGTTGCCGAATAACACCGCGAGATTGTAGTAAAACAACGACCGCAAAAACAATGCTTCGCCCCGAATGCGCTCCTTCAGAGTAGCATCCATCTCGATGCCGTCGAGGCGGCTCAAGATGATATTGCAGCGGGCGATGCCCAGGTACGAGTCGGAATAGGCCGCCGTGACGATTTCGCTGGTGGCGATCTCGGAAAAGTTCTCGATTACGGTCAGTTCGGCCCCCAGGCCGGTACCGTCGGGACCCTGGTCGGTATTGTCGGTGCGCATTTCGTGCATGATCCAGTAGCTCTGGTTGTAGGCACCGTTGGCCTGCAGCACCTTATAGGCGGCGTTGATGGCGGCAATCATGTCGTTGGCTGTTTTATAAAAGCCATTGACATTGCGCTGTGTCACCGGATTGAGGTCCGTAAAATCCTTCCCGCAAGAGAGCATCAGTCCCGCAAGGACGGTAAGTAGGTATATGGTCTTTTGTTTCACTGTTTTTACGTTATGAGTACTGGATTCTGGGTACTATGTTTTGAAGTCAGCGTACCTGCATTTTTAATTTTCAATTCTCCATTTTCAATTAAAATGAAGCGCTTACGCCAAATGTGAAATTTCTACTCAGCGGGTAGGCACCATAGTCTTCGCCTTGCACGCCTGTGAGGCCCGCTTGGTTGTTCACTTCGGGGTTGAAGCCGAGGTACTTGGTACTCGTGAAAAGGTTGGTGCCGGAAACGTAAGCCCGAAGCGACTGAAATTTATTATTCAACATCGCCTTTGGAAATGTATAGCCCAGCGACAGGCTGCGCAGCCGGAAATACGAGCCATCTTCTACCTGGAAAGACGAAGGCCGCGTATTGCCGCCGTGCAGGTCGGTCACGCGGTCGGCGCGGGGAATAGTACCGTTACCAGGATTCTCGGCCGATATCCAGCGCTCCGTCCAAAGGGCGTAGGAGTTGGTGGCACCTTCGCCGTTGCCGAGGTGCCGCCGCGTCAGATTCAGGATT
>JBBSSJ010000213.1:0-8136 GCA_038242095.1 Cytophagales bacterium | reverse complement strand
GATTTTGCCCGCCGCCAGCGCGATGGCTTCCACGCCCGATCCGCAATAGCGGTTGACAATCATACCCGACACGCTTTCGGGTAACGAAAGCAGCGACACGAAACGGCCCATCTGCATACCTTGTTCGGCTTCGGGCACGGCGTTGCCCACGATCACGTCATCGACGCGGGCCGGGTCGAGGTTGGGTACCTGCGCCATCATGTACTTGACTACCTCGGCTCCCAGATTGTCGGGACGGGTAAAACGAAATACGCCCCTCGGGGCTTTGCCAACCGCTGAGCGGTATCCTGCTACGATGTATGCGTTCATGTTTGAATTATGAATGATGAGATATGAATGATGAGATACCTTTGCTTTGGCTCTTTCAATTTGCTTTCCATTATCAATAAAATAGTATGCTTGCATACCATTTGTAAAAGTAGCAATTTATTTTAAAACAAAAAACCGCCTGCCGTACGGAGACGGCGGGCGGTGGGAAGTTGGCAGAATTTTTGGTCTCTTAGCCCTGCGGATACGGGGCAGAAGCCAGCGGTGGCAGCGCAAGCGGACGCTTGGGCATTACGATCCAGAGGATGATGTAAAGCAAAATCATGTGCGTGGGTACCGGGATAAAGATCGCCAATACGAAGAGTACGCGCATCAGCACGACATCGATCTCGAAGTATTCGGCCAATCCGGCGGCAACGCCACCAATGACCCGTTCGTTCATATTGCGGAATAATCTGTTGTTAGTGTTCATGGCTAGATGGTTTTTGGTGTTTGAATGCTTCAAAGGTACTAGGTTATGCCCAGTAGCCGGGACAAAACTTTACAAACGGACTTAGGGAATGAGGAAAGGTCGTAGGGGTGTCTTACATTAAATTACCCTTAAAAGGCTGCGATTTAAGCCTATTCCCCAAATGGGTTTACATTCCTACTCCCAAAGAATTAACTTTGCAATTCAAAACAGCCCAAATCCTGACAATCTGGCACCCGGCGGGCTTCGGGTGTATTATTTTACGTATGTCAATTGACATAAAAGATTCGAAAGAAGGAAACCTATCCTATTAATCATAGTCAAGAAATTATCATGTTAAAATTGTTCACCAAGCTCTTCGGCACCAAGTCGGAGCGCGACCTTAAAGACCTGACGCCCTACGTAGGCAAGGTCAACGCCGAATACGCGCAACTCGCCACGATTTCAAACGACGAGCTCCGTCAGGGCGCCATTGACCTGCGTGAGTACATTGCTACTCAACTTAAACCCATCGACGACCAGGTCGCCACGCTCAGGCAGCAAGCTGAGGACGAGCCCGATGTAGATTCCAAGGAGACGATCTTCAAACAAATTGATGATCTGGGCGAAGAACGCAACAAGCAACTCGAAGTCGTACTACTCGAAATTCTGCCTAAGGTTTTCGCCATTGTGAAGGAAACCGCCCGCCGTTTTAAGGAAAACGAAAGCCTGGAAGTGACAGCTAATTTCTTTGACCGCGAAATCGCCGCCAGGAAATCGCACGTCACCATCGAAGGTGACAAAGCCCACTGGGGCAGTACCTGGGACGTTATAGGCCAGCCGACGCGCTGGCAGATGGTGCATTATGACGTGCAACTCATCGGTGGCGCGGTGTTGCATGAAGGCAAAATTGCCGAGATGGCTACGGGGGAAGGTAAGACGCTGGTTGCGACGCTGCCCGCTTTCCTCAACGCCCTCGCCGGACTGGGCGTCCACATCGTAACCGTCAACGACTACCTCGCCAAGCGTGACGCCGAATGGAACGCGCCGCTGTTTGAGTTCCATGGCATGACCGTCGATTGCATCGACCGCCACGAGCCCAATACGCTGGCCCGTCGCAACGCCTACAAGGCCGATCTTACGTACGGTACCAACAACGAATTCGGCTTCGACTACCTGCGCGACAACATGTCGCGGACGCCCGAGGAGCTCGTGCAGCGCAAGCACCATTTTGCCATGGTCGATGAGGTGGACTCCGTACTGATCGACGACGCTCGGACACCTTTGATTATTAGCGGTCCCGTCCCTCGGGGCGACGAGCAGGAATTTTTGGAGTTGAAGCCCCGTGTGGCGCGGATAGTGGAGGTGCAGCGTAAGTTTACGATGGACCTGCTCAACGAGGCGCGTAAGAAAATTGCCGCCGGGGATCGCAAAGAAGGCGGATTGGCGCTTTTCCGGGCGTTCCGGGGTACGCCCAAGTATAAGCCGCTGATTAAGTTTTTGAGCGAAGGCGGCATGAAGGCACTCTTGCAAGAAACCGAGGCAATCTATCTGGCTGAAAACCAGAAGCTGATGCCACAGGCTGACGCGCCTTTGTACTTTACGATTGACGAGCGCCAAAACAGCATCGAGCTCACCGAAAAAGGTATCGACTTCCTGACGGGTGAGTCGGAGCAGACTAGTTTCTTCATCATGCCCGACATCGCGGTCGACCTCAATGAGATAGAGAAAAACGTGGAGCTTAATGAGCAGGAGCGCGTGGTGGCGAAGGAGGCTTTGATCCGTGATTATTCGGTCAAGGCGGCGCGAATTCACACCGTCAACCAGTTGCTGAAAGCCTACAATCTGTTCGAGAAAGACGTCGAATACGTTATCATGGATGGAAAGGTCAAGATCGTAGACGAGCAGACGGGCCGCATCATGGACGGTCGGCGCTACTCCGACGGCCTGCACCAGGCGATCGAAGCCAAGGAAAATGTGAAGGTCGAAGACGCGACGCAAACTTACGCGACGGTAACACTGCAGAACTACTTCCGCATGTACCACAAGCTGGCGGGCATGACCGGTACGGCCGAAACCGAAGCCGGTGAGTTCTGGGAAATCTATAAACTTGACGTGGTGTCGATCCCGACCAATGTGCCCGTGATTCGGGGCGATGAGGAGGACAAGGTGTACCGCTCGGTGCGCGAAAAATACAACGCCGTGGCCGACGAAATCGTGGACTTGGTCGAAAACGGTCGACCGGTACTCGTAGGTACTACTTCGGTAGAAAACTCCGAGATCATGAGCCGGATGCTGACCATGCGTAAGATCAACCATCAGGTACTTAATGCCAAGCAGCACCAGAAAGAAGCCGAAGTTGTGACCGAAGCTGGTAAACCCGGTACCGTGACCATTGCCACCAACATGGCAGGCCGGGGTACCGATATCAAGCTGACCCCCGATGCTAAAACGTCGGGCGGACTCGCCATCATTGGCACCGAGCGCCACGAAAGTCGGCGCGTCGACCGGCAGTTGCGTGGTCGGGCCGGACGGCAGGGCGACACGGGTTCGTCGCAATTTTTCGTCTCGCTGGAAGACAACCTGATGCGTCTGTTTGGCTCCGACCGCATGGCGAAGGTCATGGACCGCATGGGTCTGGAAGAGGGCGAGGTGATTCAGCACAGCATGATTACCAAATCCATCGAGCGCGCCCAGCGCAAAGTGGAGGAAAACAACTTCGGTACCCGGAAGCGTCTGCTGGAATACGACGACGTGATGAACTACCAGCGTGACGCTATTTATACCCGCCGCCGCAACGCGCTGTTTGGCGAGCGCCTTGCCGTCGACATTGCCAACACGCTTTTTGATTCTTGTGAGGACATCGTCGCCAGCACGTCCGGCAGTTTTGCCGAGCTGGAATTGGCCACCATTTCCACTATGGGCATTGAGCCGCCTTTTGACGAAAGCGCTTATGGCGGCATGAACGACGCCCAGCGCGCCCAGAAACTATATCAGGCCGCTGAACTGCACTACCGCCAGAAAAATGAGGCTATTGCCCAGAAGGCATTGCCGATTTTGCGGCAAATCCAGGTCGAGCGCGGCGCGACGATCACTGAAATCATGATTCCGTTCAGCGACGGCATCCGGCAGACGGGCGTGGTGGTGAATCTTGAGAAGGCCATCAAAACCGAAGGCCGCGAGATTATCCGCGAGATGGAAAAAGCCATTGTGCTATCGCTCATCGACCAGGAATGGAAGGAGCACCTGCGCGAAATGGACGATTTGAAGCAATCGGTGCAGAACGCGGTGTTTGAACAAAAAGACCCGCTGCTCATCTATAAATTTGAATCGGTGGAATTGTTCAAGCGCTTTCTGAGCAAAGTGAACATTGACATGATTTCGTTCCTGATGAAGGCCGACATTCCGCAGGACCAGGCTGCGCCCGAGCAGGTTCGCCAGCCGCCGGTACGTCGTCAGGCCGCCCCCGTCACGCAAACCAACCGCGGCGAGGAGGAAGAAGAATACGAGGAAAGCGGGCCCGAGGCCCACGCCCGACACATGGAAAATACCGTGCGCCAACAGCCCGTCCGCGCCATCAAGATTGCCGACCGCAACCAAAAGGTGACGGTACAATACCGCGACGGCCGCACGCTGAAAGATGTCAAGTACAAGAAGGTGGAGCAGGACGTAGTCAACGGCGTGTGTGTGGTGTTGGAGTAGCCGAGTTTAGGTTGTTTTTTGGTAAAAGGTACTGGGTACAGCGTACTGAGTACCGCCAAAATTACTATTTTGGCAATTGTTGCGTGGTACCTCGTATTTGATGCCTGGTACTTCGTACCCTGAGTACCCTGAACTTTGAACTAGAAACACTATGAATTTCCATAAGGAAGGCTACACGATTATGGCCGGAACAGCGGCTTTGCTGCTGCTTATCAATTGGGCCATCAGGTACTTTATTCCCGAATTGATTTGGCTGCATTGGGTGCTTTTGCTGGCCAGCATCATTTTTTTTATTCTGATCGTCCAATTTTTTCGGGTGCCCCAGCGGCAGCCCACCGCCGACGAAACCCGCATCGTGGCGCCCTGTGACGGAAAGGTGGTGGTGATCGAGGAGGTAGTTGAAAACGAATACTTCAAAGGTCCACGCCGTCAGATCAGCATTTTCATGTCGCCACTCAATGTCCATGTTAACTGGAATCCGATTAGTGGCGTGGTGAAGTACTTCAAGTACCATCCGGGCCTGTATCTGGTGGCGTGGCATCCCAAGTCCAGCACCGAAAACGAGCGCACGACCACGGTAATCCGCACGCCGCAGGGCGTCGATGTGCTATTTCGGCAGATTGCGGGCGCGGTGGCTCGGCGCATTCGCTGGTACGTCAAGGAAGAGCAGGAAGTGAAGCAGGGCACTCAGATGGGCTTCATCAAGTTCGGCTCGCGGGTCGATGTTTTTTTACCACTCGACGCCGAAATCAAGGTAAAGCTTAACGACAAAACGGTGGGCAGCGTGACGGTGCTGGCTGAGTTGAACGTCTAAAATAACCTCCACCCGCTAATCTGCTCGAAGAATCCCGGTACCGCCGCCGGGTATACAACAGCCATAAACAGCATCCCGAAGATTGCGCCGTACATGTGGGCATCGTGGTTGACGAAGCCGCTGCCGCGCCGCGATTCGTAGAAGGAATAGCCGATAAACAGGATTCCAAAGATAAAGCCGGGAATGCAAAGCAGAAAATACAGACAAATTTCGAGTCACGGCGCGTAGAGCACGGCCGCAAATAGCACCGCCGCTACGCCCCCGGAAGCCCCCAGCGAATTGTAGCCGGAGTTATTGCGGTGTTTCAGAAACGTGGGAATATCCGAAACGATAATGCCCAAAACATACAAGGCCAGGAAGTAAAAGCTCCCGTTAGGCCCGAACAGTGAGCCAAAAAGCCGCTCGATGCCTTCCCCGATAAACCAGAACGTCAGCATATTGAACAGCAAATGCCCAAAATCGGCGTGGATAAAGCCTGACGTGATGAATCGGTAGTACTGATTTTTCTGCGAAACCCGGGCCGGATTGAGAATTAACTTATCCATAACCGCCGGATTCTGCCAGGCGTAATAACTGATCGCCACAGTGACGAGGATGATGATGATAGTAAGGGACATTGGTCAATTTTGAATGAGGCTAAACTTCCCGCTCCACGAGTTGATGCACGAAACCCATGAGGGGCGCTTTGCGGGTGGAGTCGGCGGGGAGACGTTCGAGGCAGTCGAAGCCTTTGTCAAAGTACTCCTGTATCTTTTGTTCGGTAAAGGTACGAATCCCCAGCGAATCGTAAATCGCCGTGACGCCTTTCACCTTCTCATCCTTATCGAAATCTTCGGCGGCCAGCCAGCGGTCGAGCTTATTTCTTGACGAACCTTTGGCGCGTTCCAGCGCTTCGATCAGCAGAAAAGTCTTTTTATTGGCGATAATGTCGCCACCGACTTGCTTGCCGAATTTGGCCGGATCGCCGTAGACGTCCAATAGGTCATCTTTTAGCTGAAAACCCAAACCCAGGTTCACGCCCGCTTCGTAGAGGAAAGCCGTGGCGACGTCATCCGCTCCGGCCACGATGCCGCCCAATTCCAGCGCAAAGCCAAGCAGTACCGACGTTTTCAGCCGAATCATGTCGAGGTACTCGGCCTCAGTGACGTCCCAGCGCGTCTCAAAATTCATGTCGAGTTGCTGGCCTTCGCACACTTCGGCGGCCGTTTGGTTAAAGCGGCGCAGCACGGTTTTGATGCGGTCGGTCTCGACTCCCAACAAAAAATCATAGGCCCGCACCAGCATTACGTCGCCCGACAGAATGGCGGTATTGGCGTTGAACTTCTCGTGCACGGTGGGTTGGCCGCGCCGGAGCGGGGCACAGTCCATAATGTCATCGTGCATGAGCGTAAAATTGTGGAACACCTCCACGGCCTGCGCGGGTTTGAGGGCTTTGCGCCAGTCGTCGGTGTAGAGCGCGGTGGCCATCAGCGTCAGCAGCGGCCGAAAGCGCTTGCCACTCAGCGACATGATGTAGCGGATGGGTTCGTAAAGTTCGACGGGGTGTTCGCCGTAGGTATTCTGCTCGATCTCGTCCTGTAAGGCTTGCAGCAGTTGGTCGGGTGTGGTCATGGGTGGGGTCAATTCTGATCTCTTCAACCAAAATCAGGGCGTTAGGGTTTTATAAACATAACAAAGCCCATAACTTAGGGCTGCAAGGTACCTAAAATCGCAGCAGAATAAGTAGATTGACGACGATCGAGCCATTGGTTGGTATGTAATGATCGCTTCATGGCCTAACTCCTTTTATTTTTGAAAAATCACTACACCATCGGCATCGACTATGGTACGGATTCGGTTCGGGCGCTGGTGGTCGACGTAGCCACGGGCGAAAACGTCGGTACGGCCGTGCACTACTACGCCCGCTGGAAGCAGGGCCTTTACTGCGACGCGACTATCTCCCAATTCCGGCAGCACCCGCTCGATTACCTCGAAGGACTCGAAAGCGCGGTCAAAAATGCGCTTGACGCCGCGCCCGCCAACGTGCGGCCGAATGTAGTCGGTATTTCGGTCGATACGACGGGTTCGACGCCCGTGGCAGTGGACCGGGCGGGTATCCCGCTGGCCCTCTTGCCCGAATTTGCCGACAACCCCAGCGGCATGTTCATCCTCTGGAAGGATCATACCGCCAACGCCGAAGCCGACGAAATTAACGCTCTGGCTCACCGCTGGGACGTGGACTACACCCAATACGTGGGCGGAATATACTCTTCGGAATGGTACTGGGCCAAGATTCTGCGTACGTTGCGGGTCGACGAAAGCATCCGCGACAAGGCGTTTTCCTGGGTTGAGCACTGCGACTGGATTTCGGCCGTGCTGACTGGCAATACTGATCCGCTAACCATGAAGCGCTCGCGTTGCGCGGCGGGGCACAAAGCCATGTGGCACGCGGATTTCGATGGCCTACCCTCGGAAGAATTCCTGACAAAACTCGATCCGCTGTTGTCTGGCCTGCGCGAAAGACTTTACACCGATACCTATACTTCTGACGAGGCGATGGGCACGATTTTACCCGAATGGGCGCAAAAACTGGGCGTACCTGAAAGCGTGGTCATTGGCGTCGGTGCGTTCGATGCCCACATGGGGGCGGTCGGGGCCGGAATCGAGCCCTACGCCTTCGTGCGCGTGATGGGTACTTCGACCTGTGATATGCTGATGGCCCCCACCGAAGAGATCGGCCACCTGCTCATTCGCGGCATTTGTGGACAAGTCGACGGCTCCATTATCCCCGGCATGTTGGGTACTGAAGCCGGACAATCGGCCTACGGTGATTACTACGCCTGGTTTCAGCGCCTTATCACCGATCCCGTGCGAGAATTGTTGGGGCAGGAAGCCGCCGAACAATTGAGTGAAAAATTGATTCCCT
>JBBSSJ010000212.1:0-8143 GCA_038242095.1 Cytophagales bacterium | reverse complement strand
CTAGTACCTGGGGAATCAGGGCGGTGGTTGGGTCGTTCTTTATGACAAAATCGGCCAGCTTCAGCCTTGCTTCTTCGCTGATTTGTCGCTCGATAATGGCCCGGATTTCTGGTTCCTGACGCTTAGGATCACGTTTTTTTACTCGATCGATACGGACGTGTAGCGGGGCAGTCACGACTACCACAAAATCCAACGTATTGCCATCGCCGGCGCGGTTCATCAGGGCGGCCTCCCGGATTACGTAGGGTTGTGCTGCCTGCCAAAGCATCCAGGCATCGCTGTCGTCAAAGACGCGAGGATGAATAATGTCGTTGAGTTTTTGGAGGAGGTCAGGATTAGAAAAAACCCGGCTTGCTACGTACTTACGATTGTAGGTGCCATCCGCAAATGCCGCTGCACCCAAAAGCGCGATTACCTCCTCCCGGATCGCCGGGTCGTGGTCGGTAAGCCACCTGGCGCGGGCATCGGCTTCGTAAACCGGAACACCCAGACAGCCAAAAATTCGGCACACGACGCTCTTGCCCGCCCCGATGCCGCCGGTGACGCCAACTTGAAGGGGGACGAGCGGCTCATTCATTTATTGGGAAAGGATTTTATTTTACCGTACGGCTGACGGCCGATTTATCGAAAGTCAACTTTACGCCTTTGTCAAGGTCAAGCGTGACGGTCGTTTCATCGACCAGGAACACCCTACCGTGCATACCGCCGATGGTCACTACTTCGTCGCCTTTTTTGATGCCCGACAAGAGTTCTTTTTGCTCTTTGGCCTTCTTTTGTTGCGGGCGAATCATGAAAAAATAAAACACGCCGATGATACCGACCCACAATAAAATTTGGGGAAGCATGGTTTCGAGTCCCCCCGCTGGGGCTTGGGCAAGAATGGTAGTAAGCATTATTTAGTGGGAAATAGATGGTAAATTAATTTTCAACGGTCGCCTCGGTACTTTCTTCCACTTGTCCCTGAATTCTGAGCTCAGAGGTAGCGGGTTCGGTATTAGCGTAGACGGTGATGGTTTTGAATTGCATACCCGGCTTGCCTTTGCTGTTGAAGCGCACTTTAATGCTCGACTCGCCCGCCGGGGGAATGGGTTCGCGGGGCCATTCGGGGATGGTGCACCCACAGGAGGCCGTCACGTTATTGATAATCAAAGGAAACTGTCCCCCGTTGGTGAAGCGAAACTCGTGCTCCACAATGTCGCCCTCCTTGATATTGCCAAATTGGTAGGTCGTGCTATCGACCATGGCCAGCACAGGAATTTTGCTTCGCAAATCGTCCTCGCCGGTCTTGCTTTCGGCGTTATCGCAGGCGTTCAATAGAAGAATAGACCCCAGCAAAGCTAGCAAAAAGTATTTCCCCTTATTTTTCATAATAAAAAAATAAATAACGGTATCCGAAACCATGTCGGATCAGCCGTTCTGATTTTTGATTTGCGCCATGAGTCGATCGACGTCTTCCAGAAGTTTTTCAGCCTTTTCACGGGCGTCATTCACCACTTTTTCGCCTTCGGCTTTGGCCATGCTCTCGGGAAAATTCTTACTCTCCACTAGATCGGCAATCAGCTTTTCCAGTTGATCGCGGTACTTTGAAAGCCGGAATGTCAGACGGTCGCGGGTGATTTCGCCTTTTTGGGGAGCGTACAATATCCCCAGCAGTATCCCGGTGGTGCAACCCACCGCGTAAGCCAGCAGATTGCTGGCGAGGTTGCTGGTTGATCTGTGTTCTCCTTCTTTATTTTTAGCCATGATTGTAATGGTGTTAATGTGCGAACAGACTTAAACCGGCATTTTTAATCGATAAACCCGGTACTAAACTCACGAAATACCGCCCTATTTATTGTCGATCAGCCCGCGTCCACTCTTCTTGATGACGCCTTCTTCCATTAACCGCTTACTGAGCCGGTCGAGGTTCCCGTTCACAAACTTATCACTTTTCAGGGTACTGTACCGCTTCGCGATCTCGATAAATTCGTTAATAGTCACTTTTACGGGGATACCGGGGAAGTTAATGAGCTCAGCCAGGGCCGTTTTCATGATAATCATATCCAGCAACGCCACCCGGCTCGGATCCCAATTTTTGAGTTGCTCTTCGAGATACCCCTGGTACTGCCGGTCGTTGGCGGTGGCTTGCTTGTAAAGCTCCTCTACAAAAAACCGATCTTCCTCCCAATCTTCGGTCAGGGGAGCCAATTGTATTTTTCCACTATTGGCCGACCGTATTGTCTTGATCGCCATACTACGGATAATGTCGTAATGCTCCTCCCAGAACAAGTCCAACTGCTCAAAAAATTCCGCCGGCACCTCGTGTTTCAGCACCACGGCCCGCAACACGTGCTGAATCAGCTTCTGGTCCTCCTCATCGGTATGCGTGTTCTGGGTGCAATACAGCCGGTATTCCTCATCCTTGCGGAGTGCCTCGCGGTAGGTTTTACGTACCACCGAGCGATCGTCGCCCCAGGAAATGCCCCGCCGGATCACTTCGATCTTGAAGGCTTCGTCCGCTTTCAACAGCTTGATCACCGCGTTGTCATTCAGGCCGGACACCACCGCAAAATCGTCGTCGGGATCGCGAAACGGGCGTTCGCGGTCGAGTTCGGCTTGCTGGGCCAATTCGAGCAGCAGCGTAAGTGCCCGCAAAAACAGATCATAGATCGCCTCGGTTTCCTGCAAAACCCGATTCACGATAAGCGGACGGTCTTTTTTATTAAGCGCGTTGTACTGCTCGTAGGCCCGGCGCGCCGTCTGAATCACCTCGTAAGGCACCGGCGCTTCGTCGCCGGGCTGCCCGTCTTTGATAAATTCATCGAGCGTCAGGAGTCCCAGCCGCCGCATTCCTTCGAGTTTTTCGAGGTTTTGGGGCAGCATCGAATTCAGATCGGGCTGGTAGGCCGCTACCACTTCGTCCTGAGCGAGCAGTCGGTTGGCGTCTTGGGCAATTTTGGTAGCGTAAAGTGCCTGAACAGCTTTGGAACGCAATAATCTTCGGTTCAGCATTGGGGGAGTTCATGAGTTTGTTAGTCCATGAGTTTACGAGTCAAAAACTTTGAACCGCTCGGGCGGCCGCCACGGGGCGCTCCGCCGTCATAAACGCATAGACTTTGAACTTTTTTAAATTGCAAAATTAGATTATTTCGGGAAGAATAGAAAGCTTTGGGGATAAAGAGCCGGGCTTTTGTGCAACGTTTTGGCGTACCTTCGTGTTAGCACCCAAGCATATTTTGCGTCTTTATCAATCCCCGCTTCGTCCGTGAAGGCTCTTTCTTATCTCAATAAATACCTGATCAAATACAAGTGGTACCTCATCGGAGGTACTGTTTTCACGATCATCTCCAATCTTTTCGGCATTATCCCGGCGCAACTCGTCCGCTATGCCCTCGATTTGGTAGGCGAAACGCTCGATGTATACTATCTCTTCGACGATTCGGCTATTCAGGCCGGTATGTACGACGTCTTTTCCAACACGATTCTGCTCTACGGCCTGTTGATTTTGGCGATGGCGCTGCTAAAAGGATTTTTTCTGTTTTTGGTGCGCCAAACGATCATCGTGATGTCGCGCCACATCGAATACGACCTCAAAAACGACATTTATAAGCATTACCAAACGCTCCCGATGGCGTTCTACCGCCAGCACAACACCGGCGACCTGATGGCCCGGATTTCGGAGGACGTGAGTAAAGTCCGGATGTACGTTGGTCCGGCGCTCATGTACGGCATCAACCTCGTCATCCTTTTTGTGCTGGTGATCTCTTATATGGTATCGGTCAACGGCAAGCTTACCTTTTACGTCCTGCTACCGCTGCCTTTGCTGTCGGTGAGTATTTATGTGGTGAACAGGATCATCATCCGCCGTTCGGAGGAAATCCAGCGGCAGTTATCCACCATGTCAACCTACGTGCAGGAAGCCTTTTCGGGTATTCGGGTGATTAAAGCTTTTGTACAGGAAAAGTTTTCGTTCGTTAATTTTCAGAAGGAAACCGAAAATTTCAAGACCAAGTCGCTGAACCTGACCAAAGTTGACGCGCTCTTTTTCCCGATTATCATGCTGCTCGTGGGATTTAGCAATGTGCTCGTGATTTACGTTGGCGGTCAGGAAATCATCAACGGCAATCTCACGCCCGGCAATATTACGGAGTTCATTATCTACGTCAATATGCTCACCTGGCCGGTGATGGCATTGGGCTGGACGACCAGCCAAATCCAGCGTGCGGCGGCTTCCCAGGTACGAATCAACGAGTATTTGGACATCACCACAACGATCACCTCCGACAAAAACCTCACGCCCCGCATCGAGGGTGTATTGCGGTTTGACCACGTCAGTTTTCTCTACCCAGATTCCGGCATCCGGGCTTTGCAGGATTTTAATTTGAGCGTCAAGGCCGGCGAAAGCATCGCCGTGCTGGGCACGACGGGTTCGGGCAAGAGTACTTTGGCGAACCTCATTTGCCGCCTCTACGATCCCACCGAAGGCACGATTTACCTGGACGATGTTCCTTTGAAAGATTATGACGTGCAGTACCTCCGCCGACAAATGGGTTACGTGCCGCAGGATGTTTTTCTTTTCTCAGACACGATCGCCAAAAACGTGCAGTTTGGAACCGACGGCCTGTCGCAGGAGAAAATAGAGCAGGCGGTGAAGGACGCCGACCTAAACAAAAACATCGAAGAGTTCCCGCAGGGCTACAACACCCGCCTTGGCGAGCGCGGTGTGACGCTCTCGGGCGGACAAAAACAACGGCTTTCCATCGCCCGCGCCATTGCCCGCGAGCCGAAAATCCTAATTCTTGACGATTGCCTTTCGGCGGTCGACACCAATACCGAGAACATCATTCTCAACAACTTAAAGCGCATCATGCAGGACCGCACTTCGGTCATCATTTCGCACCGGGTGTCGTCGGCCAAGCTGGCCGACCGCATTATCATGCTCGACGACGGACACATCGTGGAGCAGGGAACCCACCGCGAGTTAATGGATAAAAACGGCGTGTACCGCGAATTGTACGAGAAGCAGTTGGTGGTCGAAGAGATCAGCTAATCACGATTTTCTCCAAAGTATTGAGAAAATCTTCGTCCATATCCGCCCCGTGACCGGGCGTTTCCGGTAAATCCAAGTGGTAATGATCGCGGTACTGCGCCCCGCCGACTACCGGATCGAGGGCGTGTTCGAAGGGTGAATCCAGGTCGTAGAAAACAATATTGGAGCGCGCCGAAGCCAGATGCGCGTTGGCCGTAATGCCCAGCCGGCTCTCCGACATGCACCCGATCATGCAGGGAATCCCGGCCGCCTCGGCGATCCCGTTGATTTTGAGGGCATTGTTGATTCCTCCGCTCTTGGATAGCTTGATGTTGAAGTAGTCCACCGCCTGCTGCCGCACCAGTTGCAGCGCGTCGATGTGCGTAAACAGCGATTCATCGGCGCAAATCGGAATCGGCGAATTGGCCCGCACCCGCGCCATATTCTCAAAATCCCAATGCTTTACCGGCTGTTCGCAGTACTGCACATCGTACCGCTCGATAGCTTTTAACACCTTTATTGCCTCCACGTAATTCCAGCCCTGATTGGCGTCAACCCGCAACGGCAGCCCGTCGCCAATCGCCGCACGGATGGCCGCAATGCGCCGGATATCCGCGCCTGCGCCCCGACCCAGCTTTACTTTGATGGCATCCGCACCGCGTCCTTTGATCGCTAACGCATCCTCGGCCATCGCCTCGGGCGTTCCTAAATAAATTGTTTCGTCGGTGGTGATGGTCTTGCGGCTACCACCCAAAAACCGGTACAGCGGCATCCCGGCGTACTTGGCAGCGGCATCGTACATCGCCATATCGAACGCGCTTTTACAGGTCCGGTTGTTGGTCAGGTACTGGTCCAAAATCAGCAGGTTGGCTTCGATGTCGCACACATCTTTACCAATCAAAAGCCTGGCGAAATCTTGCGCCACAGTTAGACAACTCGCCTGGGTTTCGCCGACAATCATCCAGAAAGGTGCCCCCTCCCCCAGCCCGTAGGCACCGTCTTCAGTGATGATTTTTACCAGAATATTCCGCGCTTCGGTGATGGTCCCGATGGCAATGGAGACCGGCGCTTTGAGGGGGATGTCGAGGCGGTAGATTTCGAGGCGGGTGATTTTTGTGGGCATGAGGTAGTGCTTCCGTAAATAACGCTGGCAGCGCTTTAAACGCTGCCAGCGTTGAGATTCGAGATATTTGGTGCGGCAATATTACTGAAACAGTCGCACAGTATAGTCGAGCAATTCCCGCCCGCCTGCTTTTCCGTGCCCCGGAATCACAACCATCGTTTGCGGGTATTTCGCCTTGACCTTTCGAACTGTTTCGGGCCAGGCAGCCACGTTGGCGTCTTCCAGATTCCCTTTGGCTCCTCCCATTTCCTTAATCAGACAACCACCGAACATGACTTTGTCCTCGGGAAAGTAGCCGATAACGTTGTCCCTAGTGTGCCCTTCACCAACGAACTGCCCGTACACTTTTTGGTCACCTACTTTCAGAGTCAATTCCTCGTCGAAGCCATTTTGTGGCAGGGATGATTCCTTACTTTTCAATAATTCTATGGTACGGTTACTGGCGTAGGAAGGGATGTTATTCTTATGAAAAGCATCTATCCCGCCTAAGCAGTCGGCGTGAAAATGCGTGGCCACGACGCCGTTGATTTTACATTTCAATTCATTGGTCAGATAGTCGATCAACTCCTGAGCGCTAACGTCGTCGGTAGGTGTGTCGAATACCACGGCTTCGTTCCCGCTCACCACAACCATCCCGTTACAGGCTACTCTGCCAAATTCTTCGGTATCCAGGTACGAAATATGCTGGTAAACATGGGTGGTAAGTTTCTTGATTGTTAAATTTTCGGATTCGTGTAGCGATAGGCCGTTAACGCCAAAAACGGCGATTTTCGGGTTGGTGGAGTCTTCCGCCTGGGTCTCCTGGCTGCTGTTGGTCTGGCAGGAAAGTAAAGTCAGAAGCAGGAAGACCGTTGAGATTTGTTTTGTCATGCTGGGTTTTTGATATGCCAGGGTGTTTCTGAGTGACATCAAGCTTTCTGCTCAGAATCATTTACCAGTTCCCAATTTAAGTTTAAAGGCCTGTTTTCTGGACAATTTGCAATCGGATTGCAAATTTGTCCAGAATAAGTTTACTGGACGCTCGATGCAGCGGCGCTTTTAATTCGGAGGGCAGACTTTAAAGGACGAAGTAGTGGCGGATCGGATATCGTCACTAATTTTGTATTTTGAAAAAACTAATCGCACCCAGCCATGCAACACTGACCAGTAAGTATCGATCCTGAGGTAATGAGCGGTGCACCCGCTTTAGCCAGGACACGAGTCCCAATCAAAAATCTTTTCGACTATCTGGAAGGCGGTGACGACTTAGCAGAATTTTTGGACGATTTTCCGTCTGTTTCAAAAGAAAATGCACTAACCGTTCTAGGAATGGCCAAACAATCGCTAACCTCTCGAATAGTCCTAAATGAAAATTTTGCTGGATGAAAGCTTACTCAGAAAATTAAGAAACGATTTCGGTCTGAAAAACGAAAGGGTTACAGATCGGTTTTTATTGAGCTACTAACAATCAATCGTTGCTCGCGTCACAAAGATGAAGTTATACAAATCTGATTTCAAACTAAGACAATCGGGAGTTTTAGTTTTAAATTTTAATAAATGAACTTAAATTAGCATGAACAATTTCTCAATAAGATTATGATATCACACCTGGCAAGTGTAATTCAAGAAATTGAATTACAAAGAAATGTTTTAGACATACATAGAAACACGTTAATTTCTATTCACAAAAACTGGAACCCCGATGTAGATATAAGGATCAGAGTAATAAATCAATTATGGAATACTTTGACTTCTTATAATTTGAGTATTTGTTTTGTTCATGACAATTATACGAATCCTAGTGCTTTAATAAAGACCTTACAACTTCAAAACGATTTGGATGCTATTAAAATAATTCAAAATCTTCAAAGTTTTTATAAAAAAGGATATATTGATTCTCTATGCTCAATAGACTTGTTGCAATAGGAATATAAATGTATTTTTGGTGCTATGAATATTTCAACTACGAGTTTAACAACGGAAAGAAAGTGGCGTTCTGTGACTGGATATGATGAGAGTCGTTTTAGAAAACT